>CAZIJP010000181.1:0-4638 GCA_964539615.1 uncultured bacterium | reverse complement strand
ATATCAAGGCAGCTTGCCTGCGCGCCTTCAAACAGCACTTTCTTCCCGTGTGTATAAAAGTCATGGATGAGATATGATATATCGCAAACATAGTCGTCCAATTTTTTACCGTAATCCCTATACTGTTCGTATATGGTCTCAAGATCGCAGGAAGTGCCGCCATAGATCTTCGTGATGATGTCATTTTTCAAGGCAACGGCAAATTGCAGTTTTTTATAAAGCACGGTCTCATTCATGAGATCGATTACGCGGATCCCCATACGTGCCATTTTATCTTCATAACAGGGGCCAATACCGCGTTTAGTGGTACCTATTTTATCATAGCGGCGTTTTTCCTGAAGTTCGTCGATCGTTTTATGATATGGCATGACGACATGCGCATACGGGGATATTTTCAATTTATCGCCGGAGACCGGTATTCCTTTGTCGTTCAGCAGACGTATTTCCTGTAACAACGTCTCAGGATCGATCACAACGCCGTTGCCGATCGCAGCTATCGCCTTGTCATGCAGGATCCCCGACGGCAAAAGATGGAACACCAATTTTTCATTACCGAGGTAAATGGTATGGCCGGCATTTGCGCCGCCCTGAGCACGTACGATCAGGTCCGCTTGTTCTGCAAGCTGATCGACGATCTTTCCTTTTCCTTCGTCACCCCACTGCGAACCGATAATTACTACTGAAGACATTCGTCCTCCTTTACGTAAAGATCGAGAATTGAATATAATTCCTCTAAACCGATTTTTTTTGTGGCTGAAAACACCTGATATCCGGTTATCAGTTCATGTGCATTCCATTCGTTTATTTTATCGCGTTTTTGTGTTGTATTGAGTTTGTCGACCTTATTGAAAACGGCATAATACGGATACCCGTATCGCGCAAGGAATTCAAGCATTGCACTGTCGAGCGGTGTTATACCGACCTTTGCATCGATGATACAGATAACAAGGCAGATATCTTTGCTGTTCTGTAAATATTTATTGATGAACACGGCCCATTTGTCGCGCTCGCTTTCGGATGTCCGCGCATACCCGTATCCGGGAAGATCGACCAGCACAAATTCTTCATTGACCTTAAAATAGTTGATACAGCGCGTTTTCCCCGGTTGCGAACTGGTATGCGCCAAAGATCTTCGTTTGAGTATCGCATTGATGAACGACGACTTGCCGACGTTCGACCTGCCGGCCACCACTACCTCGGGAAGATTCCAGTCAGGGGGATCGCCGTCTCCTACCCATGAGGTAAGAAATTCGGCTTTTTTTATTTCCACGTAGTTACCTTTATGCCGGTTTTCCGGCTTTTTCGTAGATCAATTCCGGTTTTGCGGACTTTTTAATGACCTCTTCGGTGATGACACATTTTTTAAGGTTCTTATGATCGGGCAGTTCATACATCAGGTCGAGCATGATGTCTTCCATGATGGAGCGCAGACCGCGTGCACCGAGTTTTTTCTTCAACGCTATGTCGGCCACAGCCGCGAGCGCCTTTTCGCTGAATTCCAATTCCACTTTTTCAAATCCGAAAAATGCCTGATATTGTTTGACAAGCGCGTTCTTCGGCTCGGTCATTATATTGATGAGTGCGTCTTTATCGAGTTCCTGTAATGCCGCAACGACCGGCAAACGTCCCACGATCTCAGGGATAAGACCGAACTTGATGATATCGTCCGGTTCCGTCTCATTGAGTAGTGTGAAATTTTCTTCGGTGCGTTCCATATTGCCGTCTTTCAGGAAACCGACGACCTTCCGGCCTTTACGTCGTGCAATGATCTTTTCAAGCCCGGAGAAAGCTCCGCCGCATATGAACAGGATATTGGTCGTATCGACGGGGATGAACTGCTGGTACGGGTGCTTCCGTCCGCCCTGCGGAGGAACATTGGCCACGGTGCCTTCGATGATCTTCAAGAGCGCTTGCTGTACGCCTTCACCCGATACATCGCGCGTAATGGATGGATTCTCCGACTTACGTCCGATCTTATCGATCTCATCGATGTAGATGATCCCGCGTTGAGCCTTCTGAATATCAAAATCGGCTTCCATGAGCAGGCGCAAAAGAATGTTCTCCACATCTTCGCCCACGTACCCTGCTTCGGTCAATGTGGTAGCATCGGCAATGGCAAACGGCACATCAAGGATACGCGCAAGCGTACGTGCCAAAAGCGTCTTACCGGAACCGGTCGGGCCGAGCAGAAGGATATTGCTTTTTTCGATCTCTACAGTCTTCTCACCTTTTTTATCAAGATTATGAAAGATACGTTTGTAATGATTGTACACGGCTACGGACAAGACCTTTTTCGCGTGGTCCTGACCGATCACATATTCATCGAGCGCCTTTTTCAATTCTTTCGGAGAAACGATGGTCATGCTCTCTTTAGCGTGCGTGTTCAATACTGCCTCGGCCTGCTCCTCAGTGTCCTCTATGTCATACAGCATATCGGCATATTCATCTACACATAGGTCGCAGATGAACACATCCTGCTGCGTTTTCGAACGGAACATGCGTTCGACCTGATCAATGCTTCTGCCGCAAAAAGAACAATTAACGTTCATGGATTCTCCTATCGTGACGAAATGATATCATCGATAAGCCCGTATTCTTTTGCGTCTTCGGGGCTCATGAAGTAATCACGCTCTACATCTTTTTCAATACGTTTCAACGGCTGCCCGCTGTGTTTTGCCAAAAGATCGTTCAATAATTTTTTCATTTTCAATATCTCGCGTGCTTGTATCTCGATATCGGTGGCCTGTCCTTCGGCTCCTCCGAGCGGCTGATGGATCATAACGCGTGAATTCGGAAGCGAAAAACGTTTTCCCGGTGTACCTGCTGCGAGCAGCACGGCGCCCATGCTTGCCGCCTGACCGATACAAATGGTCGATATCGGCGGTTTTACGAATTGCATGGTGTCGTAAATGGCCAAACCGGAGGTTATGATACCGCCGGGGGAATTGATATAGACATATATTTCTTTATCGGGATCTTCCGCTTCGAGGTATAGCAACTGCGCAATAACAAGGTTTGCGATATGATCGTCGATCGGATAACCGAGAAATACGATACGGTCCTTCAACAAACGCGAGTAAATGTCATAACCGCGTTCGCCCTTACTGGTCTCTTCGATGACATAAGGGATAAGGCTCATGCTTCCTCCTTTTTGGTGGTACGCTTGCGTTTCGGTTTTTCTTCAGTCTCAGCTGCGACCTGTTCTGCGGCCTTATCGGCCTTAACGGTCTTTGCTGCAGGTTTTTCACCGCCGTTTATATCGTTGATGAGTGCATCAAGCGTCTGTTTTTCCCATACGTTGTACGCCATGCGTTCAAGCATGCCGTTCTTTTCAAGCATTTTCGTAGTATCGTCAACACTCTTCCCGAAATAAGCGGAAAGGTGTTCGATCTCATGATGCAGGCTTTCGTTGATACGGATATTATGCTGACGGGACACATGATGGAGAATATAATAACTGCGCAGGCCGTCTTCAGCGGTCTCGCGCGCTTCTTTTTCGGTCTTGCCGCTCTTGACATACGATTCGATCTCCTCGTCGAGCACTTTGCCCGGCAATTCAAACTTCCCGTTGAGCTCAACGAATTTCTTGAACACAGACGTGCGGAGCGCATCTTTGGCCTGATCTTCTTTGGTATGCTGCAGGCGTTCGTTCACTTGTGTTTTCAGTTCGGCCACGGTGTCGATACCGGCTGCTTTTTTTGCAAGTTCATCGGTAAGCTCCGGATATTTCTTTTCAACGAGGCGTGATACGGTAACATTGAAATAAGCGTTCTGTCCGGCGAGGTCTTTTGCGCGGTAATCTTTCGGGAACGTTACTTCGATACGTTTGCTGTCGCCCTTTTTCATACCGATGATACCGGTCTCAAGGTCCTCTATGAACATGCCTTCGCCGATATTGAGGAGATAATTTTTCGCGCTGCCGCCTTCGATCGGTTTGTCGCCTTCGAGGAAACCGTCGAAATCGATATAGATAGCGTCGCCTTTTGCCACTTTTTTCCCATCGTCTGCGATGTCGTCGTAGGTGACGAAGCGCTCGAGCATTTGCTTGATTTCGGCCTCTACCTCAGCATCAGTGACCTTTTCAACCTTCAGGTCGGTATTGATGCCTTTATAGGTAAACTCAGGCATAGGCGGTTCTACGAATGCTTCGAAAACCACGGTAACGCCGTTGTCGGTGGAAAGGTCTTTTACTTCCGCTTCGGTGACCGGTTTGAGATTTTCTTTTTTGTAGACCTCGTCGATCATGTCGGGAAGCATCTCGTTGATGACCTCTGCTTTGATGCTGTCGCCGTATACTTTTTCGATGTATGACTGCGGAGCCTTGCCTTTTCTGAAGCCCTTTATAGCAACGGTGCTTTTATAATATTGGATACGTGAAGCATATTTTTTTTCAAATTCCCCCTGAGAAAGAGAACAGGTGAATTCATAACCCAAGCGGCCGAGTTCTTTTTTCTGAACGGTCAATTCCATATTTCCCCCTTAGTTAATGTGTGAAAAGAATCATGCGAAAGGGGGGATTTGAACCCCCACGCCATAGGCGCCAGATCCTAAGTCTGGTGCGTCTGCCAATTCCGCCACTCTCGCGGTTTTTTCCTTCGGTATAATAGTGAAAACAGGGTATACTGTCAAGAATAAACG
>CAZIJP010000180.1:0-4701 GCA_964539615.1 uncultured bacterium | reverse complement strand
TCAATCCACCCCCAGCGCCTTAAACACTGCATCGACGGGATCTGAATAGAAGCTGGTCTGGAACTTGGCGAATAGATCTCCTGGGACGCTGGGGATTGCCCCAACACTGCTCATGGGCAGGAGTATGCGTTTTGCTCCGGCATTAAAAGCAACTTGCAGCGTTTCCGCAAGGTTTTCGACGGGAATGATACTGCCACCCAAACTCATGTCTCCAAGGACAACCATCTGGCTCTGAAGAGGTTTACCGAGTATTCCGGAGCAAAGCACGACGAACCCTGCTAACGTCATAGTTCGTGCAGGCCCGGTGTTATGCAGCTCAATGACATGCAAATGAAAATCATGGTCAATCGCTTTTGCAGAAGCACTTACCCTGGCGGCATTGGCTTTGAAATAATCAAAAGCTATTTTAACGGGTTCTTTTGTCTGCTGAGCAGACCCTACACCCGATAGGGATAATTTACCGTTACCAGCGATGACCTGAAGTTCCAGGCGGTATAAGCCCAGCATGCCTCCAGATCCCGTAGCAACCGTATGGAGCGTTCCCGGCTTCATCGGTCCATCGGGAATCAGTGATCCGCCGCCCTGTTCCGGCACACCGATGAATGTCTCTTCCATTGTTTCGGA
This sequence comes from uncultured bacterium, assembly GCA_964539615.1. Lineage (GTDB taxonomy): Bacteria > Macinerneyibacteriota > Macinerneyibacteria > Macinerneyibacteriales > CAYRFE01 > CAYRFE01. The sequence continues at coordinate 4,077 of CAZIJP010000180.1, read as the reverse complement.
ATCTATGTAGCTGAAATGGACATCATAAAATTCCATCCCGCCGATCTTTTTTAGTTGTTCCTTGATTCTGCGGCGTGCTTCCAGTGCATATTGCAGACATTGCCTAACGGCTTCCTTGTTGAACTCACCATTCGGGTAAAGAAGCTTCAAGAGGCCGGAAACGGTTCTTCTGACAGCGATGGTATCACGCTGATTGAGGTTATTTCCCAGTTTGAAGTATTTATCAATGGCGTCTGAGAAGTTCCACTTACGCATTTCCCGCAGATACTCGGCCAGATAATCCACAATGAGTCCATACTGGTTTGTAAGAAATTCCGGGCGCATCTTGGGGATCTCCCAACCGGGAATGTAGGCGTGAAAACGATCGAAGAAAGCCGCATCAATAAGAACTTCCGGAAAGGGAACCAAAAGATGGCTTGTCTTAACGAGCGTATCCACAGACTGATTGATATTGCCGATAAAAACCATCGAGGCATTGGCGTTAATAGAATCCCGTCCTCTGGAAAATGAACCGGAGGCCATAAAGTCTTTCATGATCTGAACGCCGTCCTTGTCCTTAAAAGACATCCCTGCAACCTCATCAAAAGCAACAACATCCCAAACACCGACCAACCCAACCTGCCGCGATCCCATATTATAAAAGAGATTCGCAACAGTGGTTTGTCCGCCGGAAACCAGAATACTGTTCGGGCTGATCTCTTTATAGATATGGCTCTTGCCTGTTCCCCTTGGCCCAAGCTCGCAGACATTATAATTATTCTCGACGAAGGGAATCATCCGGGCGATAAGGTGCCACTTCACCCGCTGCTCAAACATTGACGGTTCCATCCCTGTTGACCTGATCAACACATCTATCCACTGCTCCTGGGTGAAAGCTTTACGTCCCTCGAACAGGCCTTCCATATCCATGTTAGGCAACTGGATGGGCTTCAGCTCTGTGATATTAAATGGCGATCCTTTTTGATTTTCCTCATATTGGTAATCCATGGAAACGATGCACCAGATACCGCCCACCAGGAGCTTTTCGTATTTCTTAACCGTTGTGCTGGATACCTCAACACCCTTCACACCTAAATTGGAAAGCAGTGCCTCATATACGTCACGTTTTTCATTCAGCTTGACCGTAATTTTATCAATGACCTTGTAGCTGCCCCGTTCGCGGATCTTTGATTTGACCTTTTCGGCTTCATCGGGGCGGACATAATTTTCTGATAGAATGCGTTTGACGTTCTCCATTCCCTCTTGGATGACTTGTTCATCATCCGAGGCGCAATACATTCCCAGGAGATATTCCAGGACGTAGATAGGCACGTTCGCGCCTTCCTTAACCATCTTGGTCAGGTCTTTGCGAACGACTTTCCCCTGAAAAGTTTTATTAAGAAGGGTATCTAAATTTATATTCTCGTCCATGATTTGCACCTTATTAGAAATCATTTATAAAAGTCAGATCGATTGTCATCGGAATACGCAGATATTCAATTTTTGTTTCCACATCCCGGAGAACTAATGCGTACTCATGCTTCTTATCATATTGCCCTGCCTTTACCATAAGCCTAGCTGATTTTTTTCTATCATCCATAGAAGACGACTGACTGTCGAAGGTCAGGTTCACTTCATTGCTAATCAATTCTTCACCGTCTCTTAGCGATACCGATAAGGTTCGCGGCAAAACCCGTTCCGACACAGAATCAGTCTGAATAAAATCAAATCGCTGGACATTATTCACTACCTTATGAAGAGCACCAAGTAGTGATACATCCACTTTTCTGATGACAGATTTTTCCTTCGCCTGTCCGGTTAATTCTCTGACAATCATCACCGGCACAACGATCTCCTGCAGCATAGCCCCACCATGGATATACCGGGCGCCACCGGAGAAATGGAAGCGATTGGCCCCTTTGGGTATCCAGAATTCCATGCTGTTATTGGTGCCGGCGGTTATCCTGGTATCCCCATGCCAGACCTTTGATCCATCACCCAGTCCTGCTCCCAGTAAGTAACGTTTTTTCGCCTTTAATGTGCCGGCAGGTTTATCTTTTAAGCCGCTCTTGTCTGCATCTTCAGGAATTTTCTCCTGAAAAAGGAACCCGTGGTCAGCCGTGATAACGACATTGCTACCATTCAAGCTGTTGATGATAAAAGATGTGATAGCGGAAATGTCCTTCATCGCCATGCGCACAGCGTGAAATGTTTTTGACTCGGAAGCGGCAGAGTCTCCGACAGTATCTATCTGATTATGGTAAATATAGATCACCCGCCATGGTTTGACGAATTCTCTGCCCTGATCTTTGTTCATGGCCATCAGGTCTGCGGCTTTGATCGCTGTTCCTTGAACTGTGGATAATATCTTTGCCCGCTGTTCGATGGATGCTGTGGGTTGACTATCCACCATAATATCGGCACTGGCGTTAATTTTATAATCAATGGCCTTATGAGGAAGGAGGGCTGCCATGCCTAATCCTGTATAACTGGGCAGGACACCGAGTTGGCTTTCCAAGATAGCTTTTAAACGATACTTGCTATTTATTTCTCTCGATAGCTCCTCCGCAACTTCATATCTGAAAGCATCACTTATGACGACATAGACTTTACTTTGCGGTGATGCCTTCTTCAAGACAGGATCTACATAGGTGTCATAAAACTTATATTGATTATTTATATCTTCGAGCCTCCATTGATTTATCAATCCTTTTCCCGAACCCAGGTCAATAAATCTGCCCCAGGTTAAAGCCTCCTGATCGATGAACCAGCTATAGCAGTCTTCAACATTGCTCTTCAGAACCTTGAGAATATCCCATCCTTTTAACTCCACCTGATCGGCAGCCTCCTGAAACCGGCGGTAAAGCTGATCATACTGGAAAAGTTCATCGGTATAGGCTGTAAACATAGTCTTCGCATCGGCATAGCTTAATCCGGAGTGATGCTTTTCTCTTAAAGATAATAGTTCGCCGGCGGTTTCTAAAGCATCGTATGTGGCCAGGTAGTCGTTTCCCTTTGCGCTGGTTATGAAAAGAGATCCGGCCCAGTATCCATCACGTCGATGACGGATAACATCTTTTAGGGATTCAAGGTTAAATCCGCTCTTCCCGGTTAGGTAATCGCGCAGGCACCGGACAATGCGGCGTTCGATTGATTCAAATGTCATTACGTCTATCAAAGCATGCTCATCAAAACCGCTGATATGCTCATCGATCTTCAGTTCTTTAGACAATGGGCGGGACAAGCTATTGTAGCTTTCATAATGATTGATATTGCTGCGCCACTGGGAAAGGAATACCGATGCATTCAAGGCCAGGCTTTTTTCCGATAAGATGAAATGGCGTAAAGACTGCGGACAATCGCCCTTTAATCCTTTGGCGAAATCCGTGATCAGTAATCGAATGAGCAAATCACTTAATTTTGGTTCCTGCTCCGCATAGCCGAAAGTTTTAGCTATTAGATTCCAAAAAGATTCTTTCAGACCGTATTTTTCTATATCATCCCAAGATTTGGGTGGCGGGATTAACATGGCCTCCGCCTTTTCCTCGGCAAGCTCTCCAAACAGTTTCATCAATATGCCAAAGGCGTCGGGTTGTTCTGCCTTTGTAAGAACGGCGATCATTTTCTGATCAAGATCATGTTCCAGATCTTTTGGTTGAATCCATTTTTTGACGCGATTCAGTCGGTCTTGGTTGCGGAAGAATGCCTGATACTTGGCAATGTGGGCACGCATGGCCTGATTCGCTAGGCCAAGTTCATCCAGGACGATGGAGGCCTGATCTGCCCGGAAGGTTCGGCTGTAAAGGCGTATATCCATGAGCCAGTCGTCTCCCGTCGTCGGTTCGGGAAAAGGAGCATAAACAAGGTATTTCCCGGTGGTATCTTCCAATTCCAGAAGAACTTTGGTTTCCAATGCACCCGTTTTACCCAAATGCAATATCTGAATACCGGGCAAATCCAGCGACTCTATACCATCTTCAAATTCCCGATCACCATCATTCCAAAAAACGATACGCCGGTTTTCTTCTTCAAAGATGCGCCGAATATTGTCTGTCAGTTTAGTTGAAATCATAAATTCTACCCATCTTTGCCTTGCCA
>CAZIJP010000179.1:0-4707 GCA_964539615.1 uncultured bacterium | reverse complement strand
GATATGGTTTACCATTAGTATCCTTTAATCTGAAAGATCCTAAATTATAATCAAAATAAACTTCTGCTATTTTTCCTTCATATATTATTCTTACTACATCACCTTCCCAAACTTCATTTCCTTTTGAATCTATGAACCCAGTAAATTGCTGAACAACATGATTTTTTTGGAGTTCACAAAACAACTCATTAAGAGAAAAATCATAATTGCCTGTATTTAGATCAATGTATTGGTTTACTCGTTTACTCCAAATTCTGAATTTTAATGTTCCATTCATTTGTTTAAAAGTTCACTATTTTCGAAGATATTTCCAATTACTTCGTAACTGTAAGAAAGATATAGAAAATCATCCATATCATCATAACCTTTATAAGAAATTAAAAAGGTAGCTTTGGTTTCCAGCCAAATTATCTGTCCTGTCTCTAGCAAGCCATCAATTGTTTTATATTCTATTTTCTCATCCTTAACATAAGGACGAGTAAAACTTCTTTGAACATTGACAATATCTCCTTCATATATTTCTTTTCCATTTTTATCTTTTAATCCAGTCCATTGCTGAACAACATATTCATTTTCTGGAATAAGGGTCATACTAGGCAGAGGTTCTTGTCCTCCAGCAGGTATAAATAAAGTTCTGTCTGTAACAAAACATTTATCTAGATAATTCCAAACTCTAAATTTTAGTTCTCTGTTATTCATTCTTTAAAAGTTCACTATTCTCGAAAATATTTCCAATTACTTCAAAGTTCGGCAAATTAGTTATCAAAGGTGTACTATATAATCTTGTATCTATCATCTCCCAACCATTATTACCCCACCCTACGGTTTGAGTATAAACAGTGCCATCTAGCTCATATCTTACTATGTCGCCTTCATAAATATTATTGTTTTCATAGTCATTTAGTCCAGTATATTGCTGAACAACATATTCATCACCACCAGAACCATTCTGAAGGTTTTGAAATTGTCCATTCAAAGTAAGAACATAATGTCCTTGATATCCTTTATCTGGATATGTGAATTGTTTTGCTAGTTTATCCCAACAACGGAATTTAAGTTGTCTTTGCATATTTTTCTTTAACTATCTTTTCTAGTTCTTCAACAGCTTTAAGTATATTCACTGGATTTTCTGGAGTCCAAGGTTCTTTATTAACTTTTATTTCTGTGATTGGTTTTCTTTCAATATTTTCTAAATAGATTGAAGTATCGTTATTCATAATTTGTATTTCTTTCTCTCAAGTCTAACTTCTTTTCTCTGCAAGTCAATTTTTTTGATTTTATCCATAATTTTTTTATTTGGATATTTTCCAAAATCAAAATATCGAATACTAAAAGGAGTTATCATTTTATAGAGTTTTGTAATTTCTCTATCTAACTTTTGTAATTTTTTAAAAATGGTCGAAGAAGCAAGACTCGAACTTGCGCCACTCATGCGTCCATGGTTATTCTTTCCACCTAAACTATTCTTCGAAATTTTCATTAATTACTTTGTGAGTATAACCCCTTATTTTAGATAGGCTAACTTAGCTATTGATTTTTCTTTTGTAGGTATCCAGCTATGATACAAAAGATCATTACATTTTTTTATTTTATAGATCTTAATAACATTTTTAGAATGATATTTTATAACAAAATCTTTATCTTTTACTTTGAAGAAATATGGATCATCTGCCCAGTATACTTTCTTTAGTTTACCATTTTTACTAAAAATTCTCCAATATTTGTTAGCACTACAACAATCACACATATAAATTATCCTCCACTTTTATTTTTTCAGTATATTTTGTTTCCAGCATTTCTAGTTTTTGTCTTTCATAACTCATTGTTTAATTTCTCTATCTCTCCATCTGAAAGATGTCCTATTAACGGTTTTTGGATATTAAAATTTTCAAAAGAAGACCACATTTCACCATCCTTATAACTGTATGTCAATGTTTGTTTTTCAATATCACAATCTACGATATACTCTTTTCGGTATACTGGTTTAAAATCTTCTGGTCCTACTGTTTTTATTGTTATTGGTATTTTCATATAACCAGTATAGGTTATTCAAAGGACAAGTCAAGCCAATTTGTATCTATTGGTAAAATTTCTACTAATGATTGTATTCACAATTTTTGTTAGCCCATTCTATAGGATTTTTTTTGATACCGAGTGATGTGTATTTTTTTGTAAAAACCTTTAAACCAAATTGCCATGCGGTTGGGTCGAATATCTTATTGTTAATTTTTAACCAATAATGTTCTGGTCTTGTGTCGTAAAAACTATTAGAACTATCGTAATACCCTCTTACTATTTTAATTATATTTTTATCGATATTCAATTCATCAACTAAAAAATTATACCATCTAGCAACTTCAAAATGACATCTCGGTAATCCTATCTTTTTTTCTAAGCGATGGGAATTTTTTAATATCTTATCCTTTATATCTATCGGAAATCCATTTTCAAAATAAAAATATTCGTAATTTTTATTTTCTAATAAAAAGTCAATAAAATTCATTTAAATATTTAATACTCGTTTAGCCAATACCATCGAAAAATTATCCATATTTTATTTCAAGCCAATTTGTATCGTCTGGCATTTTTTCTACATTTACTCCAGCTTCTTTGGATTTTTCTATAATGTTATGTAAAACTCCATAACCATACATAGTAGCACCATAACAGTTTTCATGACACTTATAAACACTACCAGAATACCCTTTAAACAAATAGAAATTTTCTTCTTTTATGACTTTTGTAATGCCACTATTCATCTTCCATGAATCTCCGTCCAAATACCCGCCATGCCAACAAGCAAATACTTTATAAGTTAAAGGAAATTTTTCTCCTTCGATTTTAACAACTAGCCATTTATCGGGACAATACTGAGTCATAATTAAAAATGGTCTGGAATGTTTCTAATAGCCTGATCAAGCTTCTTATATAAATTTGGAATTTTTGTTTCGTTTTGTTTTTCTTCGGTGTAAAGTTTACCATCAAACCAAATTTTACCAGTAGAGTCTTTTATTTCAATTTTATGAAATATAGTTTCATTTTGAAACATTCTGTAAATTTTTGTTGTTAGTTCGTCGTTCATAAAAGTGTTTTATAATCTTCAAAAATTTTAATTAAACCTATTGCGCTTTCTCCAACTAGATTTTTCAAAGTTAAAATACTATCTCTACTAACTGGATTTGAAATGACCTTTGTATCTATTTCACATTTATTTTCTTTCCCGCTCTGTTCTTCAGTAACAATAACTTGAATTTTGTAATTAGATGTTAAAACTGAAGGAAAGTCTTCAAGCATGGCTTTAACTTCGTTTTTTGTTTTTTCTATTTGTTCTTCATTCATAAAAATTAATTGTTCATTTTCTCATGTTTTCGATACACCTCTAAACAATATTGTTTTTTGTTATTATAATATTCGATTAAAATCATACAAAGTGCTTGTTGAATATTCAGTCCTTTACTGGTAAAAGGTAGCATTAGTCTAGTAATATCTAAAAGTTCACTTTCACATTTTTCTAGTTGGTCTAATCTATCTTTGGTGACGTTTATGTTTATTGTATCATTCATAATTTTGATTCCTTTTTAATTTCTCTCAAACCGTTATTATAAAGTTCCACCAATGCATTATCTCCAGTCATAGCACCAATGTCTTGAATTGTATCAGTATTTGTTTTTGCTTCATGCAATTTAACTCCGACTTCATTAGAAATTGTCAGAGTTATATTATAGTTTTCAGGTATTGTTTCTATTTTCATTTTACTAATTGAATAAGTGGTGGTTTCTCTATTTCTTTTATAGTCGATTCTATAAGTTCTCTAAGAATATCTATTTTGGATTCTTGAATCATATCAAAAGGTAAGGTTAAGACTGGGCCTTTTTGTGTATCAGTGTCAATTATTTTGATTTGAATATCGTATTTTTTCATTTGTCTTGAATTGTATCAGTATTTGTTTTCGCTTCATGCAATTTAACTCCGACTTCATTAGAAATTGTCAAAGTTATATTATAGTTTTCGTTTATTGTTTCTATTTTCATAATTTCATTTTACTAATTTTCATCTCTTTTGTATTTCTGATACAATTCAGCAACTCTGTTAAATTCTTCCAACCAACGATCTCCATAAGTATTCGTTACGTTTAATGCATCTTTTTCATGAACACTTTGATACATTGCCTGATATATTGCATCAAGCTTTGCTGAAACATGCATTTTATATTCAATAGGAAGACTCTCGTCCTCTCTGAACATTTTTTCTATTTCGAGATACGTGTATCGATTTTCTTTTGTGTCGTTTTTCATTTTTTTGTAAAAATAGTTCTTGCTAAATTACTAAGGTAAGCAAAGTTCACAACTTTTTGTAAATTTTCCATTGTGGTTTTTTATGTTCTCCGATAGCAGCCTTTTTACCCCAACCTTTCAACATGAATTTTTTAACGGTTTTTAAACATACTTTTGCTTCTTCCAATGAATCAAAATATTTTACAAGAGGTATGTTTTTTTCTTTTAAATTCTCTTCATCACATACATTTCCGTGAGTTATCCATCCGTTTTTTGGATCTGTAGTGTCTTCGTTAACATAACTAAATCTATCTTTATAGTAACCGTAAGCACAGACTTTATATTTTGTTTCTGCTTTCATAATCAATTTTCAATAACATCAAACCAAGTTAGTTCTACCTCTTCATCTGTTTCTTCTAGAATAACACCAGTC
>CAZIJP010000178.1:0-4742 GCA_964539615.1 uncultured bacterium | reverse complement strand
CTACTTTGCGCCTGCAGCTTTTGCAAACTTTAACTCCACGAGTTTTGTCATATCGATCTTGCTACGCATAACGCCCATGGATGATGTCATGTATTCCTGAATTTTGTCCAGATCTTCGATGACCGGCATCAGTTCGCTGGTTTTTACACGGTCGACCGGATTGGAAAGCACACGCTCAATGACATCCACATCCTGGCTTAAGAACTCTGCGCCGATCTTTGCAGCCTCTTTCGGATTATTAGTTATGAATTGACCGGAGTCATTTAGGCTTTTTACCAGTTCATATACAGCGTTCTCATTGTTCGCCAAAACATCATCTTTAACAACGAAGACACAGCATGGATGATTCGGCCATAATTGCTTCGACAGGCAAAATTCTTCGCCATAGCCAAGTTTTATAACTTGACTGCCGAACGGTTCTGCAACAATAAATCCGCCGATCTCGCCTTCTTCATCGTATTCCATCGCTTCGGCAATTTGCGAAGGAGCAAAAACTTCGAGCATTACATCTTTTCCCGCACCGCAGCTTAATCCTTTTTCAGTGAGCATTTTGTGGAGGAGAAGATGATGGATGGATAGTTGGTACGGGATGATTACCGTTTTACCTTTAAAATCTTCGATCTTTGAAATGTTGGCTTTTTTGCTTTTAATGAACACGCTGCCGTTCTTATGACCGAGCAGTACGAGTTTTATCCCGATACCGGATTTGAAAGTATCCATAGCCATCGGGGCAAGAATGAATGCGGCATCAAGACTGCCGTCGCATAACCCCTGATCGACCTCATTCCAGCCGGTCTTAGCGACGGTCTCTATACTGCAATGCTGGAAGATCTCTTTTCCCTTATCGAGTTTGTCTTTTGTCACACCAAGAATAAGATGATCGGTAATTTTCATGTGCCCGATTTTCAACACCTGTTTATCTGCCATACAAACCCTCCTTTAATCAATCATCATTTAATCCAACCAGTACACTATCATAGTAAACCGAACGTTGCGAAATGTCAATATGATAAAATCACAATTATTTACTTGACGGGTGCTACAGAGTGTTTTAGTATAGGCAAAATTGTTGCATTTTGTACTATAACAATGCAGCAAATGGAGGAAAATATGTTTCTTTTCAGGCCGGCAAACGAGAAAGACCGACAAGATGTTGAGCGGATCAGCGGTAAAATTTGGGAAGGCGATGATTACATGCCGTATGTCTTTGACACATGGCTTGCTGATCCGCACGGTGAATTTACCATGATCGAGTTTGAAAATCGAGTTGTCGGTTTTGCAAAATTGAGTTTTCTCACGCCGGTTGACGCGTGGTTTGAAGGTCTGCGTAAAGATCCGGATGAAAATGTTCGCGGAGTAGGTACGGCATTAAGCCGACATTACCTGCGGTTGGTAAAGCGCAAAAAGGATTTGCGGTCAGTGCGATTCTCGACCTACATCGGTAATACAGCTTCGCGCATACTCAATGAAAAATTGGGTTTTGAAATTATAAAAACCCTTAGCGTCAAATCTTATCATATTGAAGGCAGATGCCCCATGTTAAATGATCCTCCCGAAACCGTATCTGCCGATGAAGCGCTTCCGTATATTAAAAATATTCCATGGTATGACAGGTTTCTTACGGATGGCTGGCGGGTGTATCCGTATTCGGATGAGTTGCTTCGTAGCGAATTTCTTACCCAGGACAATGTGTTTGGTGTGAGAAATAACGGCAACCTTGTTGGTCTGGCCGTAATAAAAATAGATGCGGAACGGCGGCACGGAAAGATACATTTTCTTGATGCTCAGGACGATGCCATTGCAAAAGTATTGTTTGACCATGCTCATCATTTGATGCAGGTTGCGGGGTATGATTACTCTGAGGCCGTTGTGCCGGACTATGCGTTACAAAAATTTTATTTTGATGCAAACGGCTATGTATCCTGGGAGCAGGAACAGGATTTCCTGATCTACGAGATGCCGTTGGAAAAATTGAAGGAAATTTGATGCATAAAGTCGTTATCTTTAATAATTATTTATAAGGAGGGAATATGTCACTCACAACACAGGCGTTGTATTTTGCCGCACAGGCACATGATGGTCAGCGCAGAAAAGGTACCGATGTGCCTTACATCGTTCATCCGGTGAGTGTTGCTATGCGGCTTCTGAAGATCGCCGCTGATGAAAAGGCTGTAGCCGGCGCACTTCTTCATGATACCCTTGAGGATACGAGCACGACCTATGATGATCTGAGCGGTGTTTTTGGTAAAGATATTGCTGACATCGTGGCTGACTGTTCCGAGTGCGACAAATCAAAATCATGGGAAGAACGCAAGCAGCATACGATAGACAAGATAAAAACGCAGCCCCTTATTGTGCGTCTTATCGAATGTTCCGATAAGCTTGACAACTGCACATCAATGATCGAGGAATACCGCAAATACGGCGATGAAGCTTGGGCTCGCTTCAAACGGGGATTTGAGGATCAGAAATGGTATTTCACATCGTTGGATTCCGCTTTTCGGTCACATAACGATCTTGGTGAGTTCACGGCATTTTTTGCGGAATTTCATGAGGCGGTAGCGCAATTCGTAAAACTAAAATCGTAGGGGAACACGTAGGCCGCGTTTTCGATCATCATCACTGTTAAAATAAAAGATCGTATCGTGTAAACACGGCTGTCTGAAATGTCACATATATTTTCCATATTCAAAAGTAAAAAGATAGTATATACTACTTCTTGTAAGGTAAAATGTGAAACAAACACACATTATCTTTTGTCTGATGGATATCGGTAAACCCGTCATTTAGATTTAGATACGATTAAATGGTTAACGAAAGTGAGAAAAAAATTATGAAGAAACTGATCGGAGTGATGATCATGGCAGTAATCGGAGCATTTTCGGCAGGTACTGTTTTCGGTGATTATGAAAAGGTGTCAAGTCATGGTGTTGATATTCACTATCGCATTTTCGGAGATGGAGAGCCGTTGCTTATTATCGGCGGAGGACCGGGCGATGTGTCTGACCGGTATCTCAGTCTATGTGAATTATTGTCCCAAAATTTCAAGTGTATCCTTGTCGATCAGCGCGGAACCGGTAAATCAACCCCTCAACCGAAAGACGAAACAACGGTTACTGTCGCATTGACACTGAATGATTTTGAGGCGATCCGTAACCAATTGAAATTGAAAACATGGAATATACTCGGTTTTTCATACGGAGGATATCTTGCATCGGCTTATGCAGCGTTTTTTCCTGCTTCAATCAAATCAGTTCTTTTATTGGATTCATCAGGGTTGAACGATGATTATGCGGGTCATTTTTCCGACAATATCACCTCTCGCATGCTTCCGCAGGACCTGTGGGTGTACAACTACTGGGCGGATCCGGCACGCATGAATGCCGATAAACAGCATGCGATCACCGAGATAATTCGCTCTATGATGCCCGGTTATTTCTTTGATCGCAAAAAATCACTGCTTGTAAGTCAGATCATCAAAGATAGCGACTTTGATTTCGAGACAGGCGCTCTCATTGAAAAAGATATAGCAAAACGGCAGTTGGACATATCAAAAATTAAACCCGGCTTCAAAGGTTCCGTTCTTATTCTGCATGGGCGTCAGGACCCTGTAGGAGAATCCGTGCCGCAGAAACTTGCGCACTACTACTCAAAATCAACGCTGATATTTATCGAGAAAGCCGGGCATTATTCGTGGATCGAACAACCTGAAAAAGTTCTTACAGCTATAGTAGAATATCTTTCCCCTAAAACCGTATCAAATTCTATTGGTATTGAAACAATATTGATCAAATCCGGTTCTTTTGTTATGGGTTCTCCTGATGGGGAGGGGAATGCCAATGAACACCCGCAACACACGGTTCGAATCAATAAACCTTTTTATGTTGGAAAATATCCTGTTACCGTAGCGCAATTTGAACGGTTCATTACCGAAAGCGGGTATAAAACAACGGCAGAAACGGGAAACGGCGCCTGGGTTTGGCCCGGCAAAAAAGATTGGGAAAAAAAGACGGACGCCAGCTGGAAAAACCCATATTTCTCACAAACAGCAACACATCCGGTAGTATGTGTATCATGGAACGATGCAAAGGCTTTTTGTGCATGGCTCAGTAAGAAAGAGGGAAAGAACTACCGGTTGCTGACCGAAGCCGAATTTGAATATGTTTGTCGTGCCGGAACCTCTACTGCTTGGTTTTTTGGTTCTGAAAGCGGAAAATATAACGATTTCGGTTGGCCGCAAGCATTGACATCCCAAGGTTTTCCGACACATCCCGTAGGACAGAAAAAACCAAATCCTTGGGGTGTCTATGACATCATCGGAAACGTATGGCAGTGGTGCGAGGATTGGTATGGTGAAAAGTATTACACAGAAAGTGTTCAAAAAGACCCAATGGGTGCGATCAACGGAACTGACAAAGTAAATCGCGGCGGCATGGGGGATGATCCGATCATGTGGAGGTCTGCGGCTCGTGATATGCTGTCGCCTGATTTAAACTACAGTAATCAAGGTTTTCGAATAGTCATGGAGCTTATAACTGATGTAAAAAAATGATAGGATCATAGAAAAAAGGGAGCGGTATATATGAAAAAACTGATTGGAGTGATGATCATGGCAGTGATAGGAGCATGTTCGGCGAACACTGTTTTCGGTGATTATGAAAAGGTTTCAAGCCATGGGATGGAAGTGCACTATCGTATCTTCGGCGAAGGAGAGCCGCTTCTTATTCTCGGCGGCGGGCCGG
>CAZIJP010000177.1:0-4749 GCA_964539615.1 uncultured bacterium | reverse complement strand
GTTGTTTCATCGCTCCGGGCGTTGTGACCAGTAATGATAATTTTGTCGGACGTACAGAAGAACGATTCAAACATTTCAAAGGTGTGACCGTAAAAAAGGGCGGACGTGTCGGCGCAGGCGCAGTTATACTTCCCGGCATAACGATAGGCGAAGATGCGCTTGTCGGTGCGGGGGCAGTGGTCACAAAAGATGTGCCTTCTAAGACCATCGTTGTTGGCGCACCGGCAAAACCGTTCCGTTCCGTACCTGAAGAACAATTGCTGGAAAAACAAGGATGGGTCGATAAAGAATGAAGACGTTGTTGTCCCTTGTTCTTTTGTTTTCAACAATGACGATTGGCGTAATACAGGCTTTTGAGACGGTGGATTCCAAATTCTATGATCTTTGCGAACAGGTCTATAATAAGGCAGGGCTGGAAAATTTCTCCTACACAAGGCCATACTCGCGGTCTCAGATCATTGCCGCGATACGAGAAATGCTGGGCAAGGCAGATCAATTATCCGCTGTGGAAAACGAGCTTCTTTTTTATTATAAAGAAAAATACCCCTCGGAAACATATCCGAATATTTCAAGCGGAATTGAAACGGTAGCGATACCTTCGCCGTATCATCTTGTAGAGTATTCACATGAGAACGGCACATTGACACTTGATCTTGTCGGTAAACTCGGTATGTACGGTAATGATTTTGACCGTAATAACAACCGTTTCAATGATCTGACCGTATATACAAGCGGGGTGACCTTTAGGGGAAGACTCGGGGAAAAAATTGATTATTATTGTTATTTTGTAGACGAAACGATCAATGGGCTCGACCCGTTCTATGGAACCAGCAGAACCCTTGATTATACTGATGAGAACGGGATGCCGAAAACGGAGACCATCCGTGCGGTCGACCGTTTTACCGAGAACGGCGGATTTGGCTGGGCAAATTATAATCAATCCCGCAATGAGATGTATTTTGACAAGGCTCGAGCCTGGATGCAGTATTCATTTTCATTCGGTTCTGTCGCCATAGGAAAAGATGAGAACGCCTGGGGGCCGGGCGTACAAAGCAATGTTATGCTATCCGATAATGCGGCTCCGTATGTGCAATTTAAAACGCAGTTTACGGTAGGCAAACTTCGTCTGACATCTTTGACCGCTCAATTGCATTCCGATGAGCTTGATCCGAATACATTGATCGAATCCGATAACGGTGATGTAAAATATGAATACCGTAAAAAATATCTTGCGACCCACCGATTGGAGATCAGCTTTTCGTCTTCCTTTATCCTTGGTTTGTCTGAGTCGGTGATCTATGCGGACAAGCCGTTTCAGATCGGGTATGCGATCCCATTCAATGTGTTTTGGAGCGAGCAGCATAGCCAGGGAGATCGAGACAATATGTCGTTCGGGCTCGATCTTGCCTTGAAACCGATGAACCGATTATCATTATACGGGGAACTGTTTTTCGATGATCTGAGCCTTCGCGACCTGAATAATTTTCACAGGACAAAAGCGGCCTATATCGCCGGTTTGAAATGGTATCCTGAATTTTTACAATCAGGATGTATGACCGTGGAATACAGCCGCGTAAATCCATTCGTATATACGCATCGGTACAATGTTGATAATTTTACACACAGTATGTCAAATCTCGGCAGTTTTCTGTATCCGAACAGCGATTACCTGTTTGCTGAGATCAAAACTGACCTGACCTCGCGTTTCGGTGCATCGTTATTTTGTTCACTGACGCGTCATGGCGAAAATTATATTGATACAGATACTGCATATCATAATGTAGGCGGAGACATCTATCACCCCGATCGGTTGGATATTGTTTCAAAAACAAAAGACACAATGGCCTTTCTTGACGGAATTAAAACCACGGAATATTCTGCCGGAATAAAACTTTCATACCGCGTTGATCTGCGGCAAATCTGGGGATCATTAGGCATTTACGACATGTATATTGATGCAGGTTGTGCTATCACCAACACTCAAACTGAATTTCCTTCGGATTGTTCGGTTTTAGTAATTCCTGACATGTCTGCAACCCAACTCTATCTGGCAGTACGATATAACTATGACCGATGAATCGATAGTTCAAATAAAACCGTTGTTTGTGCCGCTCGTTCTTTTGCAGCGGTTTCTGCCGTATCATCTTGTGATCGTGATCGTTTACGGAGCAGTGGCATTATTGGCTTATTCTTCAGCGCCGCGACCGAGCGATCCGATGTTCACACCCGGATTTTTCCCGTTCTATTTATCATGGGTGACGGTATTGTTTGCAGCGCCGGTTGTGTATTTGAAGATCCGAGAAAAGATGTTCAAAAACATGCTTTTGTCGGTTTACGATAGATCGATTATGTATGAATCGGGTATTAATAAGAGGGAGATGCTCATCGACGAGTCGCTGACCATTACCGTAAAACGCTCATGGCTACAGAAGCGTTACGGCATAGGCACGCTTGTGTTTACGGCAACAGGCGAAAAACGTTTGACCGTGCATGACATCCCTGAACCCGATCACTGTAAAAAACAACTGGAGGAGATCTTTCATGGCTAATATATGTGTTACAGGCGGCGCAGGATATATCGGTTCACATTGCGTGAAATATTTGCTTGAACACAGCGATCATTCGGTGATCGTTATTGATAATGTATCTACCGGTCATGAGTGGGCGTTATCCAATTGCGAGAAAATACTGAAAATAACAATACCGTTTTACCGTTGTAACGTCGGGGATACTGATTCAGTGTCAGCGGTGTTTAAAAAACATGCTGTCGATACGCTTATTCACTTTGCGGCATACAGCCTTGTGGAAGAATCACAAAGAGATCCGCTGAAATATTTCTCAAACAATACTGCGAACACGTTTCGTTTGCTGGAAACAGCCGTAACCTGCGGTGTGAAGAACATTATATTTTCATCAACGGCTTCCGTGTACGGCGAGGCTGAATATGTGCCTATCGATGAAAAGCATCGTGTGAAACCGGTGAACAATTACGGACTCAGTAAATTACTGATCGAGAACGTACTGCAGGCGAGCGCTGTTGCCTACGGAATGAATTACGCTATACTGCGTTATTTTAATGTTGCAGGCGCTGACAGTGCCGGCATTATCGGCGAGTGTCATAATCCGGAAACACATTTGATCCCGTTGGTATTGAAAACGGCATTGGGGTCGCGTGATAAGGCAATGATCTTCGGCACGGATTATCCGACAAAAGACGGCACTGCGGTACGCGATTATATCCACGTTACCGATCTGGTAAAAGCTCATTATGATGCCTATACGTTTTTATCGAAAACGAACAAAAGCGGTATATTCAATCTTGGCAGCGCACAGGGATATTCTGTAAGGGAAGTAATTGATACGGTTAAAGATGTCGTAAAAAAAGATTTTGTTGTTGAAGAAGCAGGGCGTCGCGCGGGAGATCCGCCGGTATTGCTCGCTTCTGCCAAAGCCGCTTCGGATATTTTAGGATGGTCACCGAACCTCTCATTGCGTGTAATGGTGGAAAGCGCTTACGAATGGGAAAAGAAAATATGCCGGAATCAACATATTATATAAAGTATTCGGTTGCGGCATTATTTGACCGTTACCATATCAATGATAAACGTAAAACCCATATACTTTCGACCGCACATGAGATGGTACGATTCGCAGATCGATTTTCATTAGATACCGAACAAGCCTATATCGCAGGTGTATTTCATGATATTGCACGCGACATGCCGCATGAAACGATCATTGATCTCAGTAAACGTTTCGGACATCTGCAGAATGAGTTGGAATCTGAAAATCCTAAATTACTTCATGCCTATGCCTCGGCTCAAATTATTATAGAAGAAAATATTACTTCAGACAGCGAGATCATTCAAGCGGTTGCATCTCATACTACCGGCGCAGCGGAAATAAATACTTTAGGTATTTTGTTGTATGTCCTGGATTTTGCCGAGCCCTTGCGTTCGTATCCGGAAGCAGCCGTTGCTTATCAAAAACTGCAGGATAATTTATATGAGGCCGCATTCTATGTTGTAACTGAAACATGGAACATGCTGATCGAGAAAAGAAGGCCTATTCATCACAGCTCAATTGATTTTTATAATTATTTGGTTTTCTTACTGAAAAATATCAGATAAAAAGAGGAATACCATGGCACAATTATCACATTCGGAACAATGTCCGCATTGCGGAAGGTATCAAAACAGACCTTGTGTTGTGGATGCCGTCATTTTCAATACAGCCGGCGAGGTGTTGCTTATCAAACGAGGACGAGACCCGGAAAAAGGGAAATTTGCTTTGCCGGGCGGGTTCATCGATTGGGATGAATCTGCCGCTGAGGCTGTCGTGCGTGAGGTCAAAGAAGAGACCGATCTTGATGTAAAGGTCGTGAGTTTTTCCGGTTATTATGATGATATTCAACGAGATATCAAACGCCGAACTATTTCACTTGTTTTTCTTTGCGAAACAACAAGTTCAACGCAAGCAACGGCCGGTGATGACGCCGTGGATCACGGATGGTTCTCGGTTGATAAACTTCCGGACATTGCTTTTGATCACATTCAAATAATTAATGATGCTTTGAAAAAAGAGGGCATCTGAAGATGCCCTTGATTAATTAGCGTTCGTCAGGTTCTCTGTTAATATTCAAATTGCTTTTATTTTTTTTGATCCAAATTTTGGCTTCTTGATGGCCAAGTTTTGCTGCTTGCTCCATAGCCTGATTCATTTTGAATTTCATTTTTAATTTTTCTGCAA
>CAZIJP010000176.1:0-4755 GCA_964539615.1 uncultured bacterium | reverse complement strand
CGTATTATACAAGGGAAATTCTATGGGAATAGGCACTCTAGAAGTACTGTTAAGAATAATCCTTGGTTGGTTTATTATTTTCTCAGCATTTGTCTTTATTATATTTATAATTTACAAAAAACTCTATTTGCCAAAAGACAAAAAACATACCTGGTATATTATTGTAGTAATGACGAAAAACGGTGAGCGACTGGTTCTGGAATTACATCAGCTTGGGAAGGTTATCGGCGCGTTTACGGATCTGGAAGAGGCTAATCAACAATTGTCTGAATTATCAAAGAAATATAATATTCCTTTAAAGACAGAAAATGATCATATGTATTAAAGCATAAAAGAAAGACCATTCTGTATCAGCTAATCATTGCCGAAATAATGAATTCTATCAGACAATATCAAATTACTGCTAAACATGGCCGCTAAGATCGATTTAAACGAGCCTTCGTTTTAATCTATGAGAATTATTCCCCCTGCGAAAAAAGTATTTCGTGATCATTGTTTTTACAGAAAGTTATCAATGCAACATATTGGGGCTTAAGGGATGTGAAATTCTTTAATAAAGCTTATTAAAGAGTGCTATAATCATTATATCAACTTTTAAAAAAGTATCCGTAATGGGATTACTTGAAAGCATATCGGAAAAGTTAGGGCTGTATCGAGACTACCGAGAAAACGTTATGCGGTATTAAGATAATGCATATGAGCCCCAAAGGGCAGTAGCGAAATTTGTTTGCAATAGAACTGTGCGCCGAAATAAAAGGAGATACATTATGAGCGATGAATTGAAAAAACTATACAATGATCTGTCCAAACAGACTGAGGAGGCATTAAAAAATAGTGAAAAAAATCATCGCCTTTTGTTACAAAACCTCCCCGGAGGAGTTGTGATTCATGCAGCCGATTCCAGTATACTATTTGCAAACGATCAAGCTTCTTTAATGCTTGGATTAAGTCAAGACCAACTGTTGGGTAAAGTTGCTATCGATCCTGCGTGGCACTTTATTCGGGAGGATTTAACTCCGATGCCTCATGATCAATACCCTGTTCAATATGTTATTGCTAATAAAATACCTCTTCTCGAGCAGGTTTTGGGTATCCATCACCCAAAAACAAATGATATTGTTTGGGTAATGGTTAATGCATTTCCTGAATTTGAAACAGATGGTTTCTTACAACAGGTTGTTGTGACATTTGTTAACATTACCGAGCGTAAAAAGGCTGAAGAAGCGGCGCGAGTAAGTGAAGAGAATTTTCGTTTTCAGTTCCTGAATATGAATTCCTATAACTCCTTGTATGAAGTTATCACAGACAAGAAAGGCAAACCATACGATTTCCGGTTTGTTATGGTAAATAATGCCTATGAAGAATATGTTGGCAAAAAAGCTTCGGAGCTGATAGGCAAAACGCTGTTGGAAGTGTATCCTGATACAGAACAATTCTGGATTGATAAAATGGCAGAAGCTGTCTTTAGCAAAGTGCCGATTCATTTTGATAGTTTTAGCCGGGTTATGAACACTCATACCGAAATCAGTCTGTTCGTACCAAAACCGGGTTTGCTTGCAATGACTACGGGGAACATCACCGAGCGCAAACGGGCCGAAGATGCGTTAAACGAGAGTGAAACCCATTTCCGCACGCTGGCCGATTCGGGGCAAGCGATCATCTGGACTTCCGGATTAGACAAGAAGTGCGACTATTTCAACCAACCGTGGCTCACGTTTACCGGAAGGACTCTTGAGCAGGAATTGGGAGATGGGTGGGTCGAAGGACTGCACCCTGACGACTTGGCACGCTGCATAGAAATTTATGTGAGTTCTTTTGATCGTCGTGAGAAATTCAGCATGGACTATCGAATTCGCCATTTCAGCGGTGAATATCGTTGGATTCAGGACGACGGTTCGCCTCGTTACAACAGCAAAGGTGAATTCATCGGATACATCGGACATTGCCTAGATATCAGCACGCGCAAACAGGTCGAGAAAGAATTGTTAAAAACTACAGAAAGACTCGCGCTCGCAACATCATCCGGGCAGTTAGGCGTTTGGGATTGGAATTTAATGGATAATTCCATGACTTGGGATGACCGTATGTTTGAAATCTATGGCATCACACGGACCACCTTCTCCAACACCATTGATGCCTGGACAAACGGTCTGCATCCGGAAGACAAGAAGCGAGCACTAGACGAATGTAATGAAGCACTCGCCGGAACAAAGGAATTCAGAACAACATTTCGCGTTCTTCGCCCTGATGGTACTATCGTTTATGTTAAGGCTGATGGTTTAGTTACAAGGGATCAGGACGGCAAAGCCATGAGGATGGTCGGGATTAATTCCGACATCACCAATTACAAACAAATGGAAGAGAAGATTCGCGAAAAAGATATTCAATTCAGGAAGCTCTCCGCAAATGTTCCTGACTTGATTTTTCAATTTACGAGGAGACCGGATGGTACCTACCATGTTCCTATAGCGTCAGAGGGTATTATAAATATTTTTGGGTGTACACCTGAAGATGTATTAGATGATTTTGCTCCCATTGCCCGCGTAATCTATCCCGATGATGCTGCCAGAGTGATAAGCGATATCGAATATTCCGCGAAACACCTGACTTTCTTTACCTGTGAATTTAGAGTGCAAATACCTGGTAAGGCGATTCAATGGATTTATTCAAGATCTACCCCAGAGAAATTTCCTGATGGAAGTGTAACCTGGTTTGGATTTAATGCAAACATAACAGAGCGTAAGCGAATGGAAGAAGAATTACAGAAAACGCAAAAACTCGAGTCTCTCGGTGTTATGGCTGGCGGAATTGCACATGATTTTAATAACTTGCTTGGAAGTATTTTTGGTTATATTGAGCTGGCTAAATTGGAAACTACGGAAGAAGGGGTTGCAAACAATCTTACAAAATCCTTGAATAGTATTGGTAGAGCTCGTGCGTTAACCCAACAATTATTGACCTTTGCAAAAGGTGGCGCTCCGGTAAAAAAAACAGAAAGTCTTTTTCCGTTTATTCAGGAAACTGCTCAATTTGCATTGAGCGGATCTACTGTTTCCTGTAAATTTCATATTCCAGCAGATCTCTGGCTTTGTGATTTTGACAAAAATCAGATTGGACAAGTTATAGACAATCTTATCATCAATGCCCAACAAGCTATGCCGAATGGTGGAACAATTGAGGTTTATGCTCAAAATATTGTGATATCAGCTGAAGATACTTTCGCACTCGCCACCGGCAATTATGTAAAACTCTCCATTAAAGATCAGGGAATAGGAATCCCTAAAGAATTTTTACATAGTATCTTTGATCCTTATTTTACAACAAAATCCAAAGGTCAAGGGTTAGGTCTTGCGACTTGTTTCTCAATTATAAGCCGTCATGGCGGATGTATTGATGTCGAATCTGAGCCGGGAAAAGGGAGCACCTTTCATGTATATTTGCCTGCAACACTTGAACCTGTATCAGATGATACTAAAAATTTAACCGGTAATCATAGTGGCAAAGGAATCTTTTTAATGATGGATGATGACGAGGACATGCGCTTGCTTGCAAAAAAAAGCCTCGAATCATTTGGTTACACAGTAGTTTTAAAAGAAAATGGCAGAGACGCTTTAGACTATTTTTATCGTGAACATCAAGCCCACCGAAAATTAGCCGGAATGATTTTTGACCTTACAATACCCGGTGGAATGGGGGGCAAAGAAACTATTGCGGAAATCCGTAAAGTTGATTCCGACACTCCGGCTTTTGTAGCCAGTGGTTATTCCGAAGATCCGATCATGGCTAATCCGGAATTATACGGATTCAATGGAAGTCTTTGTAAACCATTTATGAAACAAGACCTTTCGGACATGCTTGAAGAATATATGAGAAAAAAAGAGAGGTAACATTATTATCATTCCATCATTTATATACCTGGGATCGCCACAGAAAACAGAAAATAAAGCACGTTAAGGAATGGGAAGGGTAGGGCATCGCCCTTCTCAAATAAACACAAAGTATTAATTTTTCTCACCTGACGTAGCAACGGATTCAGTCACAGTTCTGGGGATAGATACGATCGATCTTCGGATAGATAAATAACCCGACATTAAAATTTGCCGGCGATGGTTACGGTCCGGTAAAATCGTTCGGTAAAACAAAATATCGATTCCCGAAAATAAAATACTTGTGCGCCAGGCATTTACGGTGTAATATAGGCTTGTATTTGTAACTTGTTATATAATAACAACATAGCTCATGACCAAGGGTATGTTGAGTAGCGCCATTTTGGTGCAAAAATAACACTAAATATTTATTCTAAGGAAGCGAATCCAAGGAATTCTTCTGTTGTTGCAATTTGAACATCTCGAGCATATTGTTGAAAGTCTTTTGTGTTGCGAGTAATTATAATGGGAATGTTTGCTGCAGTTGCTGCATAATATTGAATAGCATCTTTAAAGTCTTGAAAATCAGATGCAAGCGCATGATCAATAATTTCTTCACCAATTGGTATTATCTTTAGAAGAAGACGCAATTTTGATAATGCTTGATGAGCTTCCTTTTTACCTTTGAATTTCGTAAGGATGTAATAAATATTTGCATATACAACCGGAGATGTAAAGGCACTTATTTTTTTATTTTCGATGAGATGAAACAGAGATACGGTGCTGGAATAAAAGGGCTCGCGTTGTGTCAATAGATCTAATATTACATCTGTATGATGATTTCGGAAATAAACGGACAGTGAAAACGGAAATAAACGGACAGTAAAAG
>CAZIJP010000175.1:0-4764 GCA_964539615.1 uncultured bacterium | reverse complement strand
TATGTTGCGCTATTATCAAAACAACGGAGATAAACAATGCTGAATGATATTGCTATAATTTTAGTCGAACCGCTGTATGAAGGAAATGTAGGCAGCATAGCGCGCGCCATGAAAAATATGGGGATGAGCAAGCTTATCCTTGTAAATCCTCGCGCCGATCATCGCTCCATAGATGCCGTCAAAATGGCGGTAAGTGCAGCCGATATATTGGAACATGCCGAAGTCTATCCTACATTGGAAGAGGCCGTAAAAGATTTCACGTATCTTGCCGCTACCACGGTGCGCGACAGGAAAGGTTATCCGTATCAGTTCACGGCAAAAGGTATCGCACCGAAACTTCTCCAATTGTCAACCGGTAAGATCGGCGTGATGTTTGGCAGAGAAGACAAAGGCCTCTTCAACGAGGAGCTGTGTATGGCGAATGACGTGATCACCATTCCAACGTCGCCGAATCTTTCATCGCTTAATCTGTCACAGGCGGTGTTGCTTGTATGTTACGAATTGTATCAATATTTGAACGAGAGCGATATTCCCGCTGCGCCGGATTACCGATTGGCAGCCGTTGAAGCACGGGAAGGGCTCTTTGCTCATCTGCAGTCGTCGATGGGGAAAGTGGGTTTTTTTAAACACACGGGGCATAAGCATCTCATGTATTCCATACGTGATATGATCAACCGGGCTTTGCCGTCAGAACGTGATGTACGGATACTACGCGGTATGATGCGTGAGCTCGACAACTATTTAAAAAGGAATTGCCGTGAAGACTGAATATTCCGTCATACAAAAAAACTGTTCTTATAAGACCTATCCGCTGGAAGCTTATTTTAATAATAAAGACAGCGAAGCACAATTTGTCGTTACAAAACTTTTCGAGGAGAATCTTCAGCGTGAATTTTTCACATTGATCAATGAGAACGATTCGCCCGAGTTGTTCTTTCACAGTGTTTCTCGCACCCTCATACCCGACAGCGCTGAAGTGTCTCTCGATATACTCGGTTATTACCGAGGCGTTGTTCATATCATCATGAATTTTCTCACAGCAGACGGCGAGCTTGCCGATACGAAAAAATGCGCATTCACCATTGCTGAAAAATACTCATCTCCCGACCTGCCGGTAATGATCACGGCCATCGAATCAGGTATGATGATAGTCAACTATTACTCGTTTGAGGATAATGAGATCGGTATTTACCGAAGGATCGCTGTCATGCTTACCGATACGGAAAAACAGCGCTTCAAAGAATGTGTGGAATATTTTTACCGGGAAAGCGAAGAGAACCGTTTGCTCGGGGATATATTGTATGCCTCGGATGTGTTCCATCCTTCATTGCTTAATGCAGTGTATTGGGCGTATGAGGTCGATCCGACAAAGGACATAATCTCAATCGATGAGCTTGCGCGTCATTCCGGGCATGATAAGATCATTTTATTGTCGGCGATAAAAGGCAACTCCTATTACCTTCTTTCCGATAACAATATTATCGGCCATATTGCAAAAGACGCCCTGATTGCAAAGACCACACAGAAAACGGAGATGTTCTTTTTTACCTTCGATTATTACATCTATAACGGCAAAGTGTTTACAATATATAACGATGCCCGCACAAGCATTGAGATCAAATATCACTATTATCAAAAAAACATGCATACCTCGCTCCTACAGCGGGAAGATGTGCAATTCTTTACAATACTTTTGGACAACAACCATTATGATTACGGCATGGTGAAAGAGGCTTTTCTTTTTGAACAGGAACCCGATAAGAAACGCTATTACGCTATGAACATTCTCGATTTCAGTATCATTGAAGACTTTGAGCTTATTATTGAGTACATCATACGATTCAGACTCAATGATTATGAGCTGCATTTTGTCAGCAGGCGTATATCACAGCGTCATACATACCGTTTCAAGAACTTTACCGAAAAGATCCGCGAATTACCGGAACAGGCAATGCTGAACCTTTCGGCCATATCGAGGTATGTCGTTTTCTATAATAAGGTCTATGAGATCATCTTTATGGCTGAACATTATGAGATCGATGAGATCCCCACTATGGCGCACATAATGACCGAGTCGCTTTTTGAATTCAATAAAGACCTCGTTCAGCTGGTGTTGGCACTCAGCCCTGAAAAAGCAGCGAAATTATTGTCATTGGTCAGTAAAAAAACGCTTGATACGCTCACACGATCGCTTATCGAGCAAGGTGAACTTACTCAGGATGATATCGATATCAAAATGATGGATTTAAAAGAATCTATTGCCGAGGCCATACATACCACAGAAGATGAGATGCAGGCAGTGTTCATGAAGGTCATGAGAGAATTGTTTTAATCTATCCGGAGGAATTATGAAATTATCAAAAGGCATGTTTCATAGGAAAGTTATCACGGTTGCAAAAAAAATGACGACCGGCCATCTAGGCGGAGATGTGAGCGTTTTATCGACACCGTCGATGATCATGATCATTGAGATGGCTTGCGCGGAATTTGTTCAGCCGTATCTTGAAGAAGGGCATAATACGGTCGGCACCGGCGTATGGATCGATCATACCGCTCCCACATTACCGGGAGAAAAGATCGCCGTTACCGCAGTGCTTACCGAGGTAGAAGAGAAGAAATTCTCGTTTGCGGTGCAGGTGTTCAATGACACGCGTATCATCGCGTCCGGAGATCACAAACGTGTCGTGATCAATACGGAAAAATTCATAGCTCATTTGACCGGGAAAAAATAACCGAAAGGATTGCTATGAGCGAAAAATTTGTGATGGTCAATGAAGACATGCAGAAAAAGTTTAAAAAGGGCGATCATATCATCACAGAGGGCGACGTCGGTTATTCCATGTATTATATCATCGAAGGCGAAGCAGTGGTCATAAAAAAAGGCGTCGTGTTATCGACATTACAAAAAGGCGATGCATTCGGAGAGATGGCGCTGATAATCGATACGCCGCGCACGGCAAATGTAATGGCGCTTTCCGACATTACCGTCATGGAAGTGAATCGGAAAATGTTTCAGATAGCTATGAGCAATATGTCGCAATGGGAACATTCGCTTATGAAGAATCTTTGTGAACGGTTGAAGAACATCAGCGAACTGTTCGTAATGCAAGGTGTGAGTTATCTTGAGATGCGCAGCTTGCTTCTTGTGTTGTCCGGTTATATGAACAATAAGATACCGGTAGCCATGGTCATCGACCTGTACGAAAGGATATACCAGATGAGCGCAGTAGAAATACAGAATAAATTAAAAGAACTTGAAAACGACGGCACGATCTCTCGTTTCGGCGATATGGTGTCGGTGAAATAGATCATGATCGATTATTACATCCTTCAAAAATTGGTAACTGAGATAGCTCCGAAAGTGAACGGGGCTGCAATTCGAACGGTAGGCTCCTTTCGCCAGACGATATCGTTTCAAACCGGCGATAACGCCTTGTTTGTTTATCTCAATCCCGATGAGGCTCGTATTGAATACGGCCCGTCGCATACATTGGCCGAAAGTGATCGTCAACACCCGTTCATAGCATTTCTTTCGAAAGAACTTGGAAAAGGTCGAATCGCATCGTTATCGATGGAACCGCTCGAACGCATCGTGTATCTCGATATCGACAAACTTACGCATTTGGGTATGAAATGGTTCCGCATCGTAATAGAATTCAGCTCGCGTCCGTGCACAGCCTATGTGCTTGATAATGGTGAGATCGTGTCGGCATTCCGACTTGTCCGCGATGAACGGGAGTTAGTGCCGGGCGACAGATATGTCGTTCCGACGAGCAGTAAAAAAGATGTTTTTATAACTGATATTAATGACATTTTAAGTTATGGCGATAAAGCAAGTTACGGCGAATATCTCATGCAGAACTTCATGTTGCCACCGCATCTTGTGAAAGAGATAACGGCCCGTGCCGAATCAGGCGAAGAGATCGCGAAGATCATAAGCGCTTTATCGGCCGGGTTAAAAAGTGACGGTGCGTATGTATATGCGCTTGACGGGAAAACCTTCGTGTCTGCAATACCGTATGTTCACGGAGAATGCCTGTTGTCATCCGATTCGGTCAATGATGCCGTGCGTAAGTATTACTTTGAGATACTCGGCAAAGAGATAGCGCTTCGCCAGAAAAAAGAAATGGTTCAGGTTTGCCAAAAACGGTTGAAACATAATGAAAAAATACTTGATACGCTTACGGCTGAAGCGTTGGATTTTTCCGATGCGGAACGTTTTAAGCAATCGGGAGATCTGCTGCTTACCTACGGCTATATGGTCAAAGGCTATCTGAAGGAAATAACAGTGCCCGGATATGACGGAAATGACGTAACGATTGTTATCGATCCCGATCGCGGGATAAGCGAGAACGCGGAACGGTATTACAAGAAATACCAAAAAGCAAAACGCGCCGGAGCCCAACTGGATAAACGACGTGCCGTTGTGGAAAGCGAGCAGCAGTTCCTTCGGGATACATTGTTCTTCATAGAGCAGTCTGATGACGCCGTGGTGTTTGCTGAGATCAAGCTTGAACTTGAAGAGCAGGGGATCATCAAAACACCTCGCGATAAAAAACAAAAGGAAGCAAAGAAAAAACGCCCGCCGTCTGTTCAATTCGAAGGTTTTACTCTTATATACGGCAGGACAGCTCAGGAAAATGAATTTGTTACCCTCAAGATGGCAAATGATCAGGATATGTGGCTTCACGTTCAGAAAATGCCGGGAGCGCATGTGATCATCAAATCACCGGACGGGTTGTTTCCCGAATCGGTCATGAATGC
>CAZIJP010000174.1:0-4851 GCA_964539615.1 uncultured bacterium | reverse complement strand
ACGATTTTCGATGCTATCGGATGGGATACCGTTCAGACGATGCTTGATTTTTGTTAAAAAAACGGGAATAGGATTTTATATCCTATTCCCTGTTTTATATTACAGTAATTATGAATTAATAAGATGCGAAAGAGTGTTCTTTGAGTAATACTTTTGATTTATAATTTGTTAATGGTTCTCCTGTGCCGTCGGTAGCAAGATCAATATAGCCTACCGGTCCAATACCGTTCGCATATAAATAGATACGATTTGGCACATCCGTTCTTGAAAAAGCATAACAAGTAAGAGGAAGCGGATTATCCAATGTTTGAATAACTATCGGTGCCAACCAAGTGGCGGTATATGATGAAAATCCCTCATACTCCCAAGTGTCACCAAGTGTATATGGTAATGACAGGAGCATTTTACGGTTTGACCAAATATAAGCATCAGTATCAGATACTTGAAAATATTCATATATACCATCAGATTCAACTGCAAAAAATTTAGTTAATTTATTATCTAATGCATCGATAAATTCAAATCCTGTCACAGACTCTTCGACATGTATGCCATTTTCCTCATGAGCATATATGGTATACCAATTATCTTTTGTCACATAGCTTGTTTGTACAGCAAATTCGGAATCAGCGACCCATCGTGCGGGTTCGGTGTTAACATAATCAAATTTTTGATATGTCCATGTGCTTCCCTCAGTATGTGGAAATATAACGTTAGTTGGTGTTGGTGGGATAGGATCATCATCGCCTGTAACATCATTTCCGCCTGAACATTTCATAGAAATTAAGATAAAAAATATCGGAATCAGTAATAAATAACGCATGAAACTACCTCCTTGTTGCCATTTAAGCGTAGCCGAGATATGTTCTTTGTCAAGACAAAAATTCGAAACAAGCGGTATATTACGGTGTTTATTACTACAATCCATCCGTTTATTCTATTTTATTTTTTGAAAACTCAGATTGTTATAGAAATATGTATGAATCCGAGTATACTCAGCTCATGAAATTATTAGCCCCGGGAGGGTCGTTTTCCCAAATAAAAGCAGCTGCGGTAAATGGCGCAGAAGCCGTGTATATCGGTGTGCCCGGATTCAACGCCAGACGTATGATCACGGGTGATGATGCCATAGATTCATTATCGGGTCTTGTGCGTTGTATCGAGTGGGCGCACGAGAAAAACATTGAAGTTCATTGTGCCCTAAATATCATCATAAAAGACGGTGAATTGCTTAAAGCATTACAATCCGCCGAAGCGCTTCATCGTTATAACGTTGACGCGCTCATTGTGCAGGACATCGGTTTGTTTACCGAATTGCATCGGGAGTTCCCAACGCTTCCCCTGCACGCATCGACACAAATGGGCATAAACGGCATTGAAGCGGTGAAGTATGCCGCAGGACTAGGCGCAAACTGCGTCGTATTGCCCCGTGAAACAAGTATCAAAGAAATTCGCGATATACGATCTGCATTGCCTGATGTTCAGCTGGAAACGTTTGTTCACGGCGCTTTATGCTTTGCGTTTTCGGGACAGTGTTATTATAGCGCATTTATCGGAGGCAGATCGGGCAACCGCGGCCTATGCGGCCAACCGTGCAGAAAGCAGTATGAACATGGCGGTAAGCGCGGCCATCTGTTCTCATGTAAAGACCTGTGCCTTATCGATGACCTGAAGACACTTGAGGATGCGGGTATTTCCTATTTGAAGATCGAAGGGCGTGCCAAGGATGCGGCTTATACGGCGAAGATCGTTCGTTCGTACCGCGAGGCTTTGAAGGGTTACAATATTACGTCAAATCTTGATTATGTGTTCAACCGCGGGTATACAACAGGATTGATATTCAACGATACCGATACGCTCAATACGGCATATATTACCCATAAAGGCGTTGCCATCGGTCAGGTCACCGATGTCACCGATGATGATTTTACCGTCTCCTCATCAAAGGCTATCAACATTGATGACGGATTATTTTTCCCAAGGATCAACAGCGGCTGTACCGTGGAGACCGTTGCTAAGACAAAAGGCGGTTTTCGTATCACGCCGCGTTTAAAACGTCTTGAGATCGGTGACGATGTGTTCAAGAATCGGGATGCAGTCCAGGAGACCCCGGCGCCGCTTACCGACGGGAGCGATATTTCACGCAAAGAGATACACTTCCCGATGAAAAAATTTGATATTAAACAAAAGCTCATAAAGCCCGAATGCGTTACTGAATTTTGGATCATGCTGGATGAGCAGGAAAAATATGACTATGCTGTCAAAAAAGGGTTCACCAGATTTATTGCGACAAAACCGTTCGAAGCAGAATACAAACGCGACACGGTCGTCATCTACGACCTGTCTGATTTCCAACAGGAGCCGGATGCAGATAGCGCTACAGACGGCTCAGTGGCCGTAAGTATGAATGATATGGGACTTATAAAGGCCTTGGGAAAAAAAGGAATGCCTTTTTGTACGCTTAATATTGCAAATTCTCCAGCTGCTGCGCTTTTCCCTGAAGGATTTTTCTTTTCGTGGGAATTGTCGGGCGATGAGATATTGAAGAATAGATTCCGGCACAAGGGGATCGTGTATATCGACGGCCCGGTGCGGCTCATGACCACATTCCATTCCGTGGATAAAGGCATATATCGCGACGAGCACCATGTCGTGCACGCTGAACGCAAAGGCCGATTTACCGTTATCAACAATGGTGACCGCTTGCTTGGGGCCGATCATATTCCGCGTTTTTGGGGCAAGGTCGGCGGATTGTGTTACAACGGTGAGAAAGACCCGATGCGCGAATTTGCAAAACGATTGGATATGTACCGCACGATCATTGATACGTTGCAGAACGGCGGGCGTATTCATGAGATAAAAGAGGCTCTTAAAGCGCTTGCACCGTATACAAAAGGATTGTTCGGCGAAGGCGTGGTGTGATGTCGTTTCGCGAGGTCGTGCATACTGCCGATGCCGCCATTGAGATCAATTCAAAAACAATACCATTATTATTTTCTGATGCTGCGTTAGGGATGATGTCTGTCCTCTATGGCGGAGAACGTTCTAAAGCGAAACAGGATATTGCAAAAACGATCAGCGGTGACGGTTGCGATACCGAGACGCGGCTTGTAAGCTTTTTATCCGAACTGCTCTATCTCAATGAGTCGGAGCGATTGATCGTTGCACAGTGTGCCGTAACGTTTTCAGGGGATACGGTATCTGCAGATATTCGCGGTCATACCGGCGAACCGCCGATAAAAGAGATCAAAGCGGTGACGTTTCATAATCTGGAAATTAAAAAAAACAATGACGGGTTCACTGCGACGATCGTGTTTGATCTGTAACTACATTCGTTTTTTTAAGGTACACATCAGACTGCTCTTTCAAAAAGAGCGTGAAGGATTCAAAAGAAATTCACCGTAAAAGCAATTCATGAATTACCCCTTTAAAATCCGCAGTTATGTAATTATCGGAAAAGCACTCCTCATTCGCTTGGAGAGGCGGGCAATGCCAGGGTGGTTATTCAAACCAAGATTTGAGCCATTAGACCTGTTAGTTCGTGTCACCCCTCCTTTATAAGGTGGGAAGTAAAAAAACTTTTACAAAAATATGCTTTTACGTCATTATCGTTCATTATCGTTCTTCATATTGACTTATTGACCGATAACTGCTATTCTGACGGTTGTGAGAAAGTAGTGACCGTTTTCGATGTAAGCGAGGTTAATACATGGAAACCTATATCAAACCAACTCAGCGATCAAGCAGTGAAAAACTGTCAACCGAGATAAAAATGATCTGCGACAGCAATGTGATGTCGAATGTATTGCATTTGACCAGCGGGCTGCTTGTAATACTGGATGAGCACCGGCATATCGTTGCAATGATCGATTCGTTCATTAAGCTGTTGGGCATCTCCGATCCGGCCGAATCACTGGGGATGCGTCCGGGAGAAGCGCTTGAATGTTTGCATGCGCACGACACTCAGGATGGATGCGGCACGTCGGCGTATTGCTCCAGTTGCGGTGCGGCGCTCGCTATAGTGGCAAGTTTGCAGGATGACCAGCCTGCAGAGCGGATTTGTGCACTTAAACGCAAGCACGGCGATAATGAAGAAGAGCTTGCACTTGTGGTCAGAGCGCATCCGCTGAAAGTTAATGACGAGCGATTTCTTCTGGTGTTTTTATACGACATCACGCTTCAGCAACAGCGGGCAATGCTTGAGAGGACTTTTTTCCACGACATCAACAATATCATCAGCGGTTTGCTCGGCGCAAATGAACTGTTGACGCTCAGACAGGGAGAATCCACAACGACCACGGTCATCAATCAGCTCACGCATCGTCTGAAAACCGAGATCGAGATTCAGAGAAGTTTGTTCAGCGGTAATGAGATCAGTCTGAAACCGTGTTTTCGGAACGTTGAGGTCGGCGGTATCGTGGAAGAGCTTCGAGTGTTTTTTACCAATCACAGTTGTACAAAAAATAAAGTTTTGACCATAGAGCCGTTTGAAAAGGATATCGTGTGTATAACCGACAGTACGCTCGTATTGAAAGTGCTGACCAATATGCTCCTAAATGCCTTTGAAGCAAGCAATGATACCGCTGAAATAAAATTGCGGATAGATACGGATGCATCCACGGTCACCTTTCGCGTGTGGAATCCCGGAGTGATAGCACACGATGTGCAGTTGAGGATCTTTCAACGGTATTTCAGTACCAAAAAGGGCGAAGGACGGGGAATGGGCACGTATTCGATAAAGTTTTTCGGGGAGACCATCCTTGGCGGAAAAGTGGATTTTATATCGTCGGAAGAACACGGGACGCAATTTACGTTTTCGTTGCCTGTAAAAAACGACTCAGAATAGGACGT
>CAZIJP010000173.1:3233-4906 GCA_964539615.1 uncultured bacterium | reverse complement strand
TATTATTCCTTGACATTCATTCGCCGCCATTTATACTCATGATAATCGCATTTTCAGAGGGAGGGGGATACGCACATCAATTGAGGAGGTTTTCATGAAGAAGATCGCGCTCGTATTAAGCGGTGGCGGGGCAAAGGGAGCTTTTCAATATGGCGCAGTGAAGTATATCGAAGAGGTCGTTAAAAAAAAGTTTCCCGGTTTTGACTACTCGGTCATCGCCGGCGTTTCGGTCGGCTCGCTGAATGGCGGCATGCTCGCCATGAAAAAATATGATGCCATGAAAACACTCTGGAATACTATTTCCGATAATAAGGTTTATAGCGGTAATACTACGTTTCAAATCGTTCTTCGTATCATCACCGGTCATAAATCCGCATTGAGCAACAAGCCGCTCACCAAAGTATTGGCAGAACATTTCCATTTAAAAGATGTAAGTCCCGATTATGATTATCGCATCGGTGTGGTCACCCTTCCAAGCGGAGCATATAAATCGGTATCGCCTTCACACTTCTCAAATGATGCGGATTTTCAAAAGGCGGTATTAGCATCAACATCCATCCCGGTGATATGGGAACCTGTCCCCTGTTTTACCTTTTCCGACGGTTTGGAAATGCAAAGTGTTGTTGACGGCGGCCTGCGCAACGTCAGTCCGCTCGGCGATGTGCTGGACGATAACCCGGATCTTGTAGTGATCATCAACTGCAGCTCGCCGACACTATCCTATGATCAAAAAGCCGGTGAATCGCTGCTGAAGATCGCAAAACGATCACTCTCGGATATAACGATTAATCAAATATTTAACCAAGATGTCGAACAATTTCTGAAAGTAAACAACCTCGTTCTTCAGGCAAAAAAACAAGGCGCAAAACTTCGTAAAAGTGACGGCACTAAATATAAACATTTTAAGGCCATCATCATTCAGCCTTCGGTTGATATGGGCGATACGCTCGATTTTTCACAACCCACGGTACAAATGAGAATATCCGCAGGATTTGACGCTGCAAAACATGCCTTTTCCCAATTCGATCCCGAAATAAAGCATTCCGATGAAACAATATAATTTCTTGCAAAAGTAAGAGGAACACGTTAGAATAAAACATGAATAAAAAAAGGATAATTGTTACGATCTTGTTTGTGCTTGGGTTGAGTCTGTTTTTACCTGAAATAGTAACGGCAAAGCACCCCATTGATGAATATGAACTAATGGCTGAGATATCTCCCCCGTATAACTATATCAATGATAATGGTCAGCCGGACGGGCTGATGACAGAATTATTAATGTTAATTCTCCAACAGATGGGGGCAGAAAAAAAGGCTTCAGACATTAATTTTTCATATCCCTGGACACGAAGTTACCACGTTGCCCAGACCCAGCAAAAGAAAATGCTTTTCACTATGGCGATAACTCAGGTCAGATCGCGTTTCTTTCGTTGGAGCGGACCTGTTTTAACGACCAAAATTGTAGTATTTGCTTTAAAAGACTCAAATATATCGATCAGATCATCTTCAGATCTCACAAAGTATAAGATCGGCATTATTAAAGACGATATTTCCGAAACGCTTCTATCGAACTTACCGGAAGGTAACAAACTATGGCTGTACGATGCATCTACGTTGGATGCACTTATCTCTCAACTTCGTTTAAAACGTCTTTCCCTTTTTGCGTATGAAAA
>CAZIJP010000173.1:0-3133 GCA_964539615.1 uncultured bacterium | reverse complement strand
TGCTTTACGACCTCGATAACTTCAGGAAGGTCCATGCCGATCTTTTTAAGATGTTCGACGGTCGGAACACCGTTCTTTGTCCATCCGCGGCGGGCATAGACAGCATCCTTCAGTTGTTCGTATTGGTCTTCACGGAATTTACGCATGATGGCAACTTTCTCTTCAGACGACTTGCCTGCAGGGTCAACACCGATCTTTTCCATCATTTGCTTGTCATAACGCTCTTGACGTGATTCGTATTCCTCAACGGTAACCGGGCCGGAGGCGCGATACGGAGAATAATCGTGCTCACGAAGACCCTTTCCGAGACGAATATTTAAAACACGTTGAAAATTATACACACGCTCGGATTGAAGTATCAATTCTTCTTTGGTCAACGGCTCACCGGTGATCGCAGTATAGATATCGCAGTAATTCTGTACATGTTCCGGTACCTTTGCCGGTTCTGCTGTTTGACCGTTATCTTCGGGTTCAATATCGTTCCACGGTAATTTACATAAACCTTGAAGTCCGAACCATGTGCGGAACATCGGGAAATAATGAAGCGCCTCAGCCTTTTTCTCAAATGTAGGTATTTGATTGCGCACCATATCCATGAAGATCAACCATGCTTCATCATGCTGCGGACCTTTATTGGTCATTGCATAGCCGCCCTGCTGAGCAAGGGATTCTTTCGAAACATATTCAGAATACTCGAGACCTTTGTTTTCCATACCAATGTCATCGAGGAATTTCTTGTCAGAGCCATAGGTCTTCGCCAAATATTCTTTCATCTTTTTAACACCCTGGCCAAGCAGCACACCAAAATCTTCGCCGCGGGCCATGCGGTGCAATGTTTCCATGACACCTTCAAGATTACCCCAAGTAAGATCTATGCCGTTGGTGCGTTCTTTATTTAAAATACCGTATTCATAACATTCCATCGCAAAGGCCATCGTTGTGCCGAATGATATCGTATCGATACCATAGGTGTCGCAATAAAAATTGATCTCGAGAATGCCTTGCGGATCAAATACACAGATGTTTGAACCACATCCGCCTACTGTCTCATACTCAGGGCCGTCTACAGGAACTTTGTGCCCTTTATACGGACCGGTCTTCAGTTCAAAATTCTCTGCAACTTTGGCACAGGCCATGGTGCAACCGTACCAGCATCCGTCTGATTTATTCGGAGACATATATTGATCGATAAATAACTTTGAATGGATCTTATACGCATCGGGATGACTGCCGTATTTAAAATTCTTTACCGGAAGAAGATCAAACTCATTCATGATCTCATTAAGATGGGCAGTGCCGATAACGCGCATATTACACTGCTTATCATCGTTTTTAATGATCTCATTATGCAGTTTCAAACCGGTCTCCTGGATCTTACCGAGATCGACAGGGTTATTGGAATCCGAACGAGTTCCGTGATATTGAACAACAAGAGCGAGAACTTTTTTATCACGGAAAACACGGCCGATACCTCCGCGCCCTGCTTGTTTAAAACGCACGATCTTGCGCTTGCGATCATACAACGAATAGTTGAGCATAGCAATAAGCGCATGTTCTGCCGCTTCGCCGGTGGTAACGGTAGAAATATACGGTTTGTCCTCTTCTGTCTGTGCAAACATATCGATAAGTTCTTCGCCGAGGATATGACTGTTCTTATGCTCAGCTGCAGCTTCCATGATATATATTTTACCTTCATCGCCGTTGATATAAACGATAACGTCCTTCGCAGCTTTTCCCTGAATTTCAAGAGCATCAAAACCGGCAAATTTCACAAACGGTCCAAAAAAACCGCCGACGTTTGAATCTATAGGGATATCGGTCTGCGGAGAAATGGTCACTACAAGAGATTTGCCTGAACCCGGATAGTTGGTATTGCCGCCTATCGGACCGACGGCCATATTGATCTCATTTTCAGGATCGTTCCATTTGGTGGTCGGTTTTGTAGCATCCCACAGTAATTTGAGTCCAAACCCTTTTCCGCCTATGAATTTCTTTTTCATTTCTTCGGAAACCGGCTTCTCAACGATCTTATTTTCTCCAACATTGACGTACAATGTGCGCATGTTGTAACCGCGCATGGTCGGACGTTTTTCATATAAATATTCTGCAAGAAGTTTGTGGGTCTTCAATATTTCTTGAATTGTTGCCATACTGATCACTCCTCAACAATTTCTATGGCCTTGGTCGGGCATTGACGAGCGCATGCACCGCAGGCGATACATTTGAACGGGTTTTTGTCATTTTTCTTCCACATCATGGCATTGATCGGGCACGCAGCAACACAAGCAAGGCATCCGACGCAGTTGTTCTTATTGAGCATAACAACACCCTTCGGATTAACTGTCAATGCGCCTGCAGGACATTCGTCTACGCATTTTCTGCATTCCTGATTACAAACCGTCATTACTATTTTTTTCTCGGCATTAACGTTAATACGAATACATGATCGTTCCGGATTGTCTTCTTTGAAAAAAAGATTGGAACAGACACTCATGCATGTGCCACATGCGGTACACTTTTCGGGATACGTTTTTAAATACTTCATAAGCCCTCTCCCTCCTTAAAGTCAACCATTATGCTTTATGCTTCATAACGCTTTAAAAACTCATTTTTTCACTCGTTTCTCTAACATTACACGGATTTTCAAGTACTGTCAATATGGACAAATTAAATAATAACAAGTGTAATTCAACGAACCCTCTAGACGTAACACCATTGTGTCCGTATACTACTGATGACTATAAGGAGGCATTATGGAAATCAGCAAGATAGGTTCAACGGCATATACTAAGGCAGCTCTGCAAACTACTGCCAAACAGCCTCCGCAACCCGCCCCTCCGGCTGAAAAAACAGATACTCAACTTAAAAAAACCGAACAACTTAAAACTGATATCAAAGCAAACGATCTATTGAATCCGGCAAACACTGATATGATAAAATCAGATTCTGTTAAGATAGATTCCTTGAAGACGGATACTAAAGAACCGGTTGCTGCTACCACGTACACACGTGACGCGAAAACTGCTACGTTGCCTCCGAAATCTGCACAGAAATCCGTAGTAGACCTAGTTCAGTGAACCGATCCGTTCTTACCACCTCCCTTTAAAAAGCGGCGAGAATGCGCCGCTTTTTT
>CAZIJP010000172.1:0-4917 GCA_964539615.1 uncultured bacterium | reverse complement strand
GGCTCCAACGGCAAGACGACAACCAAAGATATTTTGGCAAGTGTATTAAGCGGACTTGGCACGCTTGGCGCCACTGAAGGAAATTTGAACACAGAATGGGGAGTACCGCAAACGTTTATTAATAATTACGAAAAAGATATTCTTGTGATAGAAATGGGTATGGACCATCCGGGAGATATCGGTAAACTGGCATCCGCAGTTATGCCGGATGCGGGTGTTGTGACCACTGTCGCACCTGTTCATATGGAATTCATGAAGACCATTAACGCGGTTTATATTGGAAAAACAGAACTGTTCACATATGTTAAAAAGAACGGTTTGAAACTTGCCAATGGAGATAACGAACTATTGAAAAGAACGGTGATCGATCATGTCGGTTCTGAATTGTTCGGGCAATCCAACGAATGCAGGTATAATTTTAAAATCCTTCAGGAAAACGTCGACAGCACTACATTTTTGTTTGACGGTTACACGTTTATACTGCCGATCTGGGGAAGCTTTAATGTATATAATGCCGTTCCAGCGATCATCATAGCCCATGAGAATGGTATGAGTTATGATGAGATCCAAAAACGATTGATGACGGTCTCGCTAAGCCCCAAACGGATGGAGCTTCACCGCGTAGGCGTCAAGATACTTATTAATGATACGTATAATGCTTCTCCGAATGCAGTTATAGCGGCATTACAAAGTATGTCCGTTTATTCAGGTAAAAAGATTGCGTTATGCCTCGGTGATATGCTTGAATTAGGAAATGAAAGCAAAGACTATCATCGTACCGTGTGTTCGGCGGCATTACAGGTACCAAATTCAATGATTTTTTGTGTCGGTCAGGAATTTTGCGCTCTGCACCATGAATTCCCCGAGATCTCATTTTTTACGACAAAAGAAGCATGTATAGAAACAATGAACCGGATGACCGGCATAGATGTGTATTTTTTTAAAGGTTCGCGCGGTATGCGAATGGAAGAAGTGTTTGCGGCAATAAAGGAGACGATAACGTGTTCTACTATATTGTAAAATCGTTGGTCGGTTATGTATCTGCAGTGAATGTATTCCGTTATATAACCATCAGATCGGCGTATGCGCTCATTACGGCGTTGCTCATCAGCTTTATATTCGGTCCGATGATCATCCGCTTTTTACGGAAGATCAAATTTTCGCATATACGCGATTATGTGCCTGAAGCACATCAATTAAAAACAGGCACTCCCAGTATGGGAGGATTGCTAATTATTCTTTCCGTTGTGGTTGCTACGGCATTATGGGGGGATATTTCGAGCCCGTATGTTATTTTACCGTTGATCGTGGTCGTGTGGTTAGGAGCTTTGGGGTTCCTCGATGATTATCTTAAGATCACAAAGAAAAATCCTGAAGGAGTAATAGCCCGTTACAAGATCATAGCCCAAGCAGTGTTGGGATTAGCTGTGGGTTTTTACTTATATTATTTCCCCTATGACGAACAACTTCGAGCATCGATCACCGTGCCGTTCCTGAAATATTATTTCTTTAATATGGGATGGCTCTATATACCGTTTGTAATGTTGGTGATCATCGGCGCATCAAACGCCGTTAATCTCACCGATGGGCTTGACGGACTTGCGATCGGCAATATAGGTGTGGCGATAATGGCTTTTGCCGCTATAGCGTATGTAAGCGGTCATAAGAATTTTGCCGATTACTTGAATATTCCGTTCCTTTCGGGGACGGGCGAGCTTACGGTGTTCTGTCTTGCGATCGTAGGCGCTGCGCTGGGATTTTTATGGTTCAATGCTTATCCCGCGGCGGTGTTCATGGGAGATACCGGCTCGATGGCACTCGGCGGAGGATTAGGCGTTATCGCCGTATTATTGAAAAGAGAGATCCTTTTGCTTATAATCGGGGGTGTTTTTGTTATCGAGGCGTTGTCGGTTATACTGCAGGTCTTATATTTTAAAGCGACAAAGGGGAAGAGGTTATTTCTTTTGGCGCCGTTGCATCATCATTTTGAAAAACTCGGATGGAGCGAAGCAAAGGTCACCGTTCGGTTCTGGATCATGGGAATTATGCTGGCACTATTGGGACTCAGCACCTTGAAGTTGCAATAAACGGAGGAACTGTGAATAAAGGAATATTGGTCATAGGACTCGGGAAAAGCGGTTTGTCTGCCGCGATGCTGGCATACCGTAATGGTATTCGCGTCTATGTGACCGAGAAAAATAGAAATAAAAACAATGAGGCATTTTTTATAGAACTTGATAAAATCGGTATTGCGTATGAGGTTGGTAATACGGATACGTTTTTCGAACATTGTGACTGTGCCGTGATCTCGCCGGGTATAGACCCTCGCTTGCCGTATGTTTGTTCGGTGCGTGAACGCATGCCTATCATTTCCGAACTGGAATTTGCATATCGTTTTTTTAAACCGAACCAGAAAATGATCGGTATCACCGGCACAAACGGTAAGTCAACAACGACAACATTGATCTATGAAATTTTAAAAGCACAAGGATTAAAAACAGCATTGACCGGAAATATCGGTATTGCATTGTGCGACCATGCAGATAAGGATATCGATTACTTTGTATGCGAGATATCCTCCTATCAACTTGAGGCCATAGAAAAACTCAGATGTGAGACAGCGCTGATAACCAATATTACACCGGACCATCTCAATCGGTATACCGACGGTATGTCCGGATATGTTGCCGCAAAAAAGCGTGTGTATGAAAATCAAAAGCCCGGAGATATTCTTGTCGTTAATGCCGAAAATGATATTACGCGAGCGTGTGCAAGTGATGCGCCGGGAATGGTGTATCAGTTCCATAAGACGGAACCTGTTGCTCAAGGTGCATATGTAATGGGCGGTATGATCGTCATGCGTGAATCAAATGTACTTCATGAGATCGTGCGAACAGCTGAACTTGCATTGCCTGGCGCGCATAATCTTGAAAATGTATTAGGCGCTGTAGCATCTGTTTGGCGATATGTAACCGATATCGAAGCTTTGCGGAAAGTGCTTCGCACATTTTCGGGTATAGAACATCGGTTGGAATTTGTAGCCGATATCAAAGGGCGCAGATTCATCAACGACTCCAAAGGAACAAATGTTGATTCTACTGAGAAAGCGCTTGTGTCTTTTCCTGAAAGGCCGATCGTAGTGATATTAGGGGGCGATGATGCAAAGAAAAGTGATTTCAGCCCGCTTGTGCCGTTAATCAAGGCTTATTGCCGTACAGTTGTTTTAATAGGCAAGACACGACCCGTAATGCGTGAAATGCTAACAACGGCAACTATTGTTTTCAGTGAAGTAGAAACAATGACTGAT
The DNA here is from genome assembly GCA_964539615.1 of uncultured bacterium. Classification (GTDB taxonomy): domain Bacteria; phylum Macinerneyibacteriota; class Macinerneyibacteria; order Macinerneyibacteriales; family CAYRFE01; genus CAYRFE01. Next base: position 1,610 of record CAZIJP010000172.1, on the reverse strand, counting down.
GCTGTACGAAAAGGATATTCACTTGCTTTAGACGGAGATATCGTATTGTTATCTCCTGCGTGTGCAAGTTTTGATATGTTTGATAATTTTGAACATAGGGGACAAGTGTTTAAAGACGAGGTCATGAAATTGAAGGCGGAACATGGAATCCAGGCGTAGCATATTTCTTGATTTTACCATCATTCTGACGCTCTTTGTGCTGATGTCGCTTTTTTGTATCTGGACAGCCAGTTATTATGCCGGCCTGCGTATAGCCGACAATGGTCTATTCTATATCAAACGGCACGTTATCATGCTAATCATTGGGTTGTTTGTCTATAGATTTACCGCAAAGATGAATGTGCGACAGTTATTGTCCGTTTCCTACAGCGTGCATTTGGTAAGTATGTTTCTTTTATTTCTTGTGCTCATACCGGGACTTGGCGTGATGGTCAATGGCGCGCGTCAATGGCTTAACATAGGTTTTACGCGTTTCCAACCCTCCGAGTGGGCTAAATTGTCTCTTATTATATATCTTACTGCTGAATTTACCCGTATTGCCATGGATAAATTTGGAAATTCCCGTGCATTTTTAGAACGGCGCGCTCTGGTTGTTACGGCAATTACGGCAATGCTTGTGTTGATGGAGAAAGATTTTACTACCGCCTTGTTCATGATCGTATTTTTTGGCGTGATCTATTTTGTTTCTTCGCCAAAGCTGACCATGTTTTGGGTTACAACATGCGGACTGGCGGTAATGACCGGTGTGTTTTTATCTTCAGGAGCTGCGTATCGTATTGCCCGTGTGCATGAATGGTATAATTTTATCATCGGAAAGACCGGACCTGCCGCACAATTGAAATTTTCGCTTCTGGCATTCAGCCACGGCGGGATATCAGGTGTTGGGTATGGCGCGGGGGAATACAAAAAAATGCTTCCCGAAGCGCATACGGATTTTATGTTTGCCGTTATGGGAGAAGAATTGGGATTTATATTTTTACTGGCGATCGTAGCATTGTATATTATAGTGCTTATTAAGTTATTTTTTATGATAAAAGCATCAACGGAAGCCTACCAGTTTTATTTGACGGTGCTGGCGTTGATATTGTTTGTCGGACAAGCTATCATCAATATCGGCGTAACCGTGGGTGTATTTCCGATCACGGGAATGACGCTCCCGATACTCAGTTACGGCAGGACTTCGGTTATCATGTTCATGATATTACTGGGATTATTGCGAAGCATCGAAAAGGATATAATACGGGGGAAATGATGAAGATCGCGATAGCGGCCGGCGGGACCGGCGGACATATCTATCCGGCAGGAGCTTTTGCCAACTATGCACAATCGCATGGTGCGGAAGTAGTATGGATAGGCTCTAATGCCAGGATGGAAAAAGATATCGTAAAAACATTGAATGTGCCATTTATGGGATTCGGCATAGAACGCCCGTCCGAGCATCCGTTGTGGTTAGTACATGATATTACCGCATGGTTTGCCATTCGAAATTATTTAAAGACATTTAAGGCTGATTGTGTGGTGTCTGCAGGCGGGTATATATCATTTTTTGCTGCAAGTGCAGCCCGCAGTTTGGGAATCCCATACTTTATGATGGAGCAAAACGCCTTTCC
>CAZIJP010000171.1:0-4975 GCA_964539615.1 uncultured bacterium | reverse complement strand
TACTCCGTAGTATCGCCGAATATATACAAATTGTCAACTGAAAATCCTAACACAATGCAATTGTAATGAGATCTGAATAATGGTAAGGTTATTTTTTACTTTTAGATGAAGTAATACCGTATTGACTGCTGAAAATCTCCAGATTCCAACCGGTATCGGAAATAATACCGATCGGGTAAAGAAAATTCATTAAAAGAATGGTAAATCTGAAGCGTTCTTCAGTTAGTCGATCCTTTACGGTATCCCTATAGATACATGCGATGCGGTCTTCTTCAATGATCGGTTTTATTTGTAACAGATCGTCCCGAAAACTTTCCGGATATGTCTTAATAAATGATTCCCAGCGCTGAGCAGGTATGGATATCTTTTTTATAAACAAGTTTCCGGTACTGATATAGGTTTTGCATTCCCTGAAGATCATATATTTCATGCGAACGCCTTTTGTATTCAGTAGTTTGCAGCGAAATTCGGTCTTTTGCTCTTCGGTATACGGAGCCGGAATTCTTACGAATTGGTGTTGCAGCATACACTCAAGCTCGAAGCGAGAGCCGCATGATTCCGTAAAGTCGGCGAAATCATCATCGGGCACTTCGAAGGTGGTCAAAAATGTGAAAAAGACATTCTCATACGGTTCGTGGATAAGGATCTGCCTTTCCAAAAACCGATAGCCAGATAATGGTTGCAAATTAATACCCTTCATGCGTCCAAGATATCATGAAATGTGGTGCTTGTAAACACAAAAATGTTACGGAATCACATAAAGAAAAACGCTCCCTTCAACGGAGAGCGTTTTTCAATGCTATGTTGATCGTATCAATGAAGCTGGAATATATATTTGAGCAGAAAACGCGCCGGTACAATCTTACCGGAATCGTTCATAGGTTTGAATTTTGTTCCCCAAGCCGCTTTGAGAGCTGCCTGATCAAGACTTTCAGAGACCGATCGTTGAATGACCGCTTTTACTACCGTACCGGTTGTGTCGATGGTGACCATGACCCATACGGTTCCTTCGAGCCCGGCTTGTTGCGCCATCGCAGGATATTCCAAGGGAGGTTTTGAAATAATGGTCGGCCTGATCTCATACACAGCCGGTTCGGTGATCGTGAGATCGATTATGGTCCTGTCAACATTGAGTCCGGTATTATCGGCGATCGTGGCATCCGGATCGGCAATATCATCTTCGATAATATCGTCAGCGGGAGGGCGGATCGTTTTTATCGATTCGGCAGGTTGGTCATTGATGATCTGCACATCTTCCAAGGTATTGACCTGAAGATCGGTCACGGTCATTGATTCATTGCTCTGTAACGCTGTGTGGGGCACCAGCCAGATCAACATGCCTATGAACACCAATGCCGTAATGGTAGCGATGCGAAGATACAGTCCGTCATTGTCCTGTAGGCGAATGCTTACTGTGTTTGTCATAGCATCTCCCTTCCGTGTATTCCCGATACACTGCTTATATTCAACTATGCGGCCGCGGAAAAGAACTGTCAACCCCGTAATACGCTGAAATATCACGATAATGTTTAAAAATGCGGGCATTTGTTTATAATGAACGGCATTCAATCTGAAACGGCGTTTAGATGTTTATCTTTGGATACTGTGCGTCGTAACGGGTTTTATAATTCGCATGGCGAAGCATAATAATCTATTAAGTATGGTCGCGAAATTTTTTTTAACTGATGATCGACCATGATCAGAGCTGTCTGAAAAAGAGGGACGGTTAGTATCGATGTAAAATGAGGGTTGTCAGAACCAGTTCTTTTTTTTGAAATAACGCATCATGCCAAGTCCAAGGGCGATCATGACAGCAATGAGGATAAAATAGCTGTATTTGAAGTGTAATTCCGGAAGCACATCAAAATTCATACCGTAAATACCGGCTAAAAAGGTAAGCGGAATAAAAATAGTAGAAATGATGGTGAGCGTTTTCATGATCTCGTTCATTTTGGTGCTTACGCTGGTCATATACATTTCAAATACGCTTGATACGGTATCACGGAATATTTCAACCGCGTCGATAACCTGAACGATGTGGTCATACAGGTCTTTAATATACGGTTGTGTGGGCGGGGTGATGATCGAAGATTCTTTTCGATAGATAGTGCCGATGATCTCGCGCAACGGCCAAACGGCACGTCGAACGACCACAAGTTTTCGGCGAAGGTCATAAAGCGTATGCATGGCCTGCGGTTCGGGATGTGTGACAACAGACTCTTCGATCCCTTCTACGATATCGCTAACCTTTTCAAGTATAATAAAATAATTATCGATGATCATGTCCATCAGCGCATAAGCGCAGTAATCAGCTTTCATGCCACGGATCCTGCTGCCCGGAGATTGAAGCTGAATGCGTACCGGGTCGAATACATCTCCTTCCAATCCTTCCTGTACCGATATGATATAATTGCTTCCTACAATTATGCTTACCTGTTCGGCTTGGAGTGTATCGTTTTTCCAATTGAGCATTTTCAGGACAATAAATATATGATCGTCATAGATATCAAGCTTGGAAAGTTGTTCGGTATTTAAGATATCTTCAAGGGTGAGTTGGGAAATAGAATATTTTGCTCCGAGTGTCTCAAGGACTCGGATATCATGCAACCCGTCAACATTGATCCAAAGAATCTCATTGTTTTTCGGCGGATCGGGGATCGTATCAATGGTACACGTTGCGCGTGTGAAAGTCTCCTGAGAGTAACGATATGTTGTGATAACCGTAGTGGATGCAATGGAATCGCCGACAAAGACAAGTGATCCCGGAGGCAGACCGCTTTTTATGCTTCGTTTTGATTTTCGGCGTTTTGATGCCATAGGATGTCACCGATTATTCGTAATCTTCTCTCGGTTTTTCTTTTTTCATTTTTTCTTCCTGCATAATGCGAAGAGCGGTGGTCTGTTCTGCGATATCCACAAACAGCGACATGCCTTCGGAAATGAGGTAGAAAATGACCAATACGAAAAATGCGATCAATAATCCGCTTACCAGATAGAACGGCACGCTGAAAACGCTTTCTTCTTTGAAGTTCGGCATAAACCTGGAAACATCATTGAGTATCGATTGTGCATGTGCATAGTCAAAAAAGCGGAATAGGCCTCCGCCAACGGCGATCACTGCTCCGTACCAAGCATATACTTCGCCGATGAGTTTGATGAAAATAGCCGTAACGTGAAGCACCGTATATTCTGAATCAGCGATCTTGCTGATGGTAGTGGCTCGTATGAGGATAGTGTGCGCGATCATGTAAATGCCGATGAAAAAGGCTATCTGAAATAGGAAACCGCCTACGATACCTCCCGGCGATAAGGTGAATATATTAGTCCATATCTGCACCCAATACACCAAGCCGACAAGCATGATCAACACTGAGAGTATCTGCAGGGCGATGGTAAATATTTTTTTAAAAAATTGACCTTTTGATAACGCATGTACAAAAGAATTCATGAAAAACACTTTCCTGATCCTCATTATGACCTCCTCATATTGTATCCGAGTTGCATATTTCAAAATGAAAGTTCGCTAACATCACTATAAAACGCTATGCGTTAAAAATCAAGCGGAAACGGTTGGAAAACTGAGATTGATGGCTATGCTACTTATTTGGAATAGTGAGCTACCTGGCAATAAATTGGTGTAAACAGACATCAGGAAAAAGAAAAAACAAAAAACTATTCTAAGTGCTTGACAAGATAAAAGTGCTGTGGTATAGTCGGCTCCGTCAGTTAAGGGGGCATAGCTCAGTTGGTTAGAGCATCTGCCTTACAAGCAGAGGGTCATAGGTTCGAGTCCTATTGCCCCCATTTCCTCAGGAGTTGTAGTTCAGTTGGTTAGAACGCCTGCCTGTCACGCAGGAGGTCGCGAGTTCGAGTCTCGTCAACTCCGTTTCCTTTTCGGCGGGGTAGCTCAGTCGGTAGAGCAGTGGACTGAAAATCCTCGTGTCCCCAGTTCGATTCTGGGCCCCGCCACCATTATTCAAGACATCTACAAAAAAACGAAAAAACAACCTCGGTTGTTTTTTTATTTAATCGTGCCCTATGAAAGTTAATTATTTCTTGTTATTATAACCAATTACTGATATCGTTGTTCCTTGATAAGGTAGGATTATATGAAAAAATTGAATCTTGGTTGCGGTAACGATATACGCGAAGGATGGGTGAACCTTGATATTGCCCGGCTTCCCGGCGTGGATGTGGTGCATGATATGTCCATATTGCCGCTACCGTTTGCCGACGAAGAGTTTGATCAAATCGCGTGCATAGATATTTTGGAGCATTTGGACTATATACCGTTGCTGAAGGACCTGCATCGTATCATGAAAAAAGACGGTATCATTGAGATACGGGTACCGCATTTTACATCGCGCTATAATTTTATCGATCCCACGCACAGGAAATTTTTTTCATTTCAGACCTTCGATTTTTTTGTATTGGGTAGTATGCATGATCGGGATTATTATTTTGATTTTCACTTTTCAGAAATTGTATCATCCCGCATCGTATTTGACCGGTCCGGATTTTTGCACAATCGCATCATTGAACCATGGGTGAATCGTAATACAAAGTCAAAATGGTATTATGAATTGACCGGGTGGTCTAGGATATTTCCGGCAGCGAATATTGTCGTAGAAATAAAAAAATAATAATAGGGTCAGACATATAGGTCTGCCCATACGAATAACGCGCACTCAACGGACACCCGCAAGGGGCGTCCCTACGAAAACAGGTGTCATTTCGAACGGCGTTACGCCAGCGAAATCTGTCGTGTAACCACGATCACTCAAGAGACGCTTGCAGCGCAGATCCCTCGATAGACTCGGGATGACAAGACAAAGTCTGGATTATCAGGTCAAGCCCTATACCCTATAATGACACAATCAATAAGAATTTCATTGTAGGGACAGGGCTTGCCCCTGTCCGGGAAAGCGGAAGGGCAGGCTCATGCCCATACGAATAAAAGGGTAGACACACAGGT
>CAZIJP010000170.1:2051-4986 GCA_964539615.1 uncultured bacterium | reverse complement strand
AGTGTTTTTTCTTTTCCGATGCTTTCTTCATTGCCGAATATACACAGAGAAGACCTGTCCAATATCTTTTTAAAAATCGGCGCGAATGACCGCACGTCGTCAAGCGTTGTATCAAATACTTCCTTGCGTGTCGTACGGAAATACTCCACATCATAACCTTTGAGCGTATTGAACATGGCGGTATTACCCTGCTGCGATATGGTCAGCGGATAATCAAAACCGGAGATAACGCCGATCTTGATACGCATCAAATTCTCCTCGGTGGTAGTATAGTTAGCCACAAAATCCGGCACGCCTTTATACACATCCACCGTGCGTTTCAGATTCGGATCTCTGTAGGATGTGAATGATATAAAACCGCTCGGTGAAAAACCAGCCCATACGCCGTATGCTCCGCCGAGTACACGCACCTGTTCGTACAGATATTCATTATCGACGATATTTTTCATCACAAGCATACGCCCGTCATACCGGTAGCCGAGGTCGGACGCATTCATGCCCATTACCACATACTGTACCTTTGATGCTGATTTAATCCCTTCGAAATTCGGTTTGAGATCGAAGGAATAGGTCACCTGAGGATTTTTCCCGGCCGGGAGCGTTGCAATGAATTTCCCGATCTTTTTTTTCACGTCTGCATAATCGCTCTCTGAACAGGTGATCCCTACGGTCAGATTTTCCTGATTCCACACAAGAGCAAGCGCTTTTTTCATCTTTGCGATCGTCTCGTCTTTTTTGGTCGCCCAATTCGCTTCGATATCGGTCACAAAATTATAAAAATCGATCCCGTCCGTGATCTCTTCAAATTTTCCGGATGCATCGAGATAGCTCCGAAGACGTGTATTGGCGCACACATTGCCGGAATTGTTGAAATATGATTTGATGTTTTCTTTGAACATCTTTATCTTCTGCAACATTCTCTCGTCATCGTTAAATTTCGTGCGGTACATCATCTCGCTGCCCAGTTCAAGCATTTTTTCAAGACGCGGTACGAGCGTATTGCCGGACAATTGATAATACGGCCGCAGATCATTTGCGTTATTTTTATACACATAATGATCCAGCCCCACATATGCGCCGCCGCCGGTCATCTGCATTTCCATCTCAAGGTCACCGAACGTGTATTTCTCGGTATCAAGTCTGCCCTGAAGCAGAGTCGCAAGCTTGAGATACGGTATCAATTCCAGCGGTACGGTACGCGCATCAAATAGCAACTCAAAATACGCGATCCCTTTTGTATTTACCGAGTATTTCACGACAGGCGTAGCGCCGATACTGTCTTTGTCGGCAAGATACACGATAGGCTCTTTGCTCAGATCGTCAAGTGTCAACATAGGGATCTTGGCGATATCTTCCGGTTTATCGGGAGCATTCTTGTATGCTTCGAGATCTTTGGTGTCCTGCACCAGTTTATCGATCTCTTTTTCAGATAAGGACGCTTTATAGGCGGCAAGTTTGTCGGCCACCGCTTTATCGATCTCCTGCGTCAAACCTTTATGAGGTTTCATTGACAGAATTGCCGAAAATTCACTTTTCACCAGATATTTGTCTATAATTTTTCCCAGTTTTTTGTTATCAAGCGTTTTCCGCGCAATATCAAAATACCCTACTGAATCAAGTCCGCGCATAGGATCGCCGGCATGAAGCCAATAATAATCGACATAGTTCATCAACGTATAGCCTTTGGGGTCGCTGCCGAACTCACCGCGGCGCAGATAATATTCCTGATTATTGATAACGCTCTTAAGATATCCAAGGTCAAGGCCGTCACGCGCCGCAAGCTTCAGCTGCTCGGTGACCAGCGCAATTATTTTATCTTTATCCGCAAAATCGGCATAATCAACGGTTATATAAAAGAACGGCTGTTTCAGATCGTTGAAATAACCGCTGTAAATGTTTTTACACAATTTACTGTCTAAAATTGCTTTTCTGTACGGGGATGCTTCATAGAACAACGCTTGATCGATCAGGTAGAATGCAGCTTCCGTCTCCCTGTCTTTCATATCTCCGGCATTAAATATGAACGCAAACGTTGCATTACCCTTTTCTTCATCTTTTGAAGCTATAGGAAATTCAATGGTATATTCTTTCATTTTTCCTATCTTTTTTTGTATCGGGGTGGTATATCGCTCCGCTTTCGTAAAATGCTTCAACGCATTATTTTGAAGAAGCTTTAATTCTTCCAACGTATTGCCGTCACCGTACAGATACAGATAACTGTTTGACGGATGATAGAATTTTTTGTGATACGCCTCATACTTTTCCTGCGTAAGCGTTACAATACCTTCCGGCAAACCGCCGTGTTCATTTTTTAGAAATATATCGGGGAAAAGCGCTTTCTTCATATGCGTGTACATGAAACGCCAACGGTTAGACATCGATCCTTTTATTTCATTATACACGATACCGTTGTATTTTAATTCGGCATCCTTAGATGCCAGATCATACGACCAGCCTTCCTGCTTCAATGTCATGTGATCGTCATAGATATCCGGAAAAAATACGGCGTCCACATACACGGTCATCAGATTATAAAAATCTTTTGTATTGGTGCTGGCCACCGGATATTGCGTTTTATCGGCATAGGTAAGGGCATTGATAAATGTCGTTATCGATCCCTTGCCCAAGATCTCGGTCGGTTTTTTCGTGGGGAAATTTTTAGACCCGCACAGCACGCTGTGTTCAAGGATATGCCCGATACCGGAATCGTCTTCCGGCAAGGTCTTAAAGATCGCCGAAAACACCTTATTGTTATCATTGGTCTCAAGTTTCAGCACCTCAGCCCCGGTCACTTCATGCCGAAACAAGCGTGCAGTGATATCAAACTCGGCAAAGTACTGTTCCTGAACAAATTTAAATCCCTCATAAACCTGACCGAGTTTCAGTTCGACCGGTTTATAGGCATCCTTTCCGGACACAGACACGGGAAATACTA
>CAZIJP010000170.1:0-1951 GCA_964539615.1 uncultured bacterium | reverse complement strand
ATAGCGTCGGTTATTTTAATTCGGTGATCTTTGTAAACAATGATTTTTCTTTTTCAACGACCTGCTCGTTGCCGTACACACACATCGAGGAGTTATCAAGAATCTTTTTGAAAAATGAAGCGTAGGAACGGACATCGTCAAGCGTAGTGGCAAATACTTCCTGCCGTGTTTTTCGGTAGTAATCAATATCATACCCTTTGAGCGCATTCATGATGGCAGAATTACCCTGCTGAGCTTTTGTCTGAGGATAATCAAAACCGGAAATAACCCCGATCTTGATACGCATAAGATTCTCATCCGTGGTCGTATAGGTCGTTAAAAAATCCGGTATTCCCTTATAGACAGTCACCGTACGGCTCAGATTAGGGTCCCGATACGAAACAAATGACACAAAACCGCTCGGAGAAAAACCTGCCCATACTCCGTACGCGCCGCCCTGAACGCGAACCTGCTCATAGAGATATTCATTATCAACGATGTTTTTCATCACAAGCATGCGCCCGTCGTATGCATAACCAAGGTCCGAGGCGTTCATTCCCATAACGACGTATTGCACTTTTGACGACGTTTTCAAGCCTTCTTTTTGCGACTTGAAATCAAAGGTATAGGTCTGCTTGGGGTATACCGCATTCGGAAGCGTTTTGAGGTATGCTCCGACCTTTTCTTTCACCTGAAGATAATCCTTTTCGGAACACGTGATACCTACGGTAATACCGTTTCTGTTCCAAACCATCTCAAGCGCTTTTTGCATATTCGCAAAGAAATCTGCTTTTTTTGTTTCCCAATTGGCTTCGAGATCAGCTATAAAGTTATAATATTCGATACCGCCGGTCACTTCGTCAAATCGCCCCGAAGCGTCTAGAAAACTGCGCAATCGGGTCGTTGCACAGCTGTTGCCAGCATTATTGAAACTGCTTTTCAAATTTTCTTTGAGCATCTTGATTTTCTGAAGAATACGCTTCTCATCGGTAAATTTAGTTTTATATACGATCTCATTACCCAACTCAAACATTTTCTCCAAATGATCAACGGTCGTATTACCGGACAATTGATAGTAGGGGTGAATATCGTTTGCGTTATTTTTATATAAATAATGGTCAAAGCCGACCCCCACTCCGCCGCCGTTCATCCGCATCTCGATCCCCAATTTGCCAAACGTGTAATTCTCGGTATCCAGATCACCCTGAAGTTCTGTAGCAAGCTGTAAATATCGGAGCATATCAAACGACACGGCGCTCGCGTCAAAAAAGAATGATATATACGCTATGTTGTTTGTGTTTACATGATATTTCAATACCGGTGTGTTTTCGATCATGTCTTTCGTTGCCAAATAGACCGTCGGTTCTTTATTGAGATCATCCAGTGTCAGCATCGGTATCTTTGCAATGTCTTCGGGCTTATCCGGCGTATTTTTATAGAGCTCAAGCGCCTTAGTATCCGCTACCAGCTTTTCAAGTGTTTCATCGGACAATGTCGCTTTGTACTCGGCAAGTTTACGGGCAGTTTCCTGGTCCATCTCGACCGATAGACCTTTTTTTGGTTTCATGGTCAGAAATGCCGAAGACTTGCTGTTGAGAAGATATTTTTCAATGACCTTCCCTAACTTTTTATTATCAATAAGTTTCTTTGATCGTTGAATGCTCCCCATTGAATCTAACCCGCGCATTGGATCATTGGCATGCACCCAATACGAATCGACATATCCGAGCAGCGTATAGCCCTTCGGTTCGCGGCCGAACTCGCCGCGGCGCAGATAATATTCCCGGTTGTTTACGGTACTTTCAAGATATTTCAGATCAAATCCGTCTTTAGCCGCTTTCTTCAGCTGTTCAATGACTGCTGCATAAATTTTATCTTTGTTTTCAACATCGGCATATTCAACGGCAATATAAAAAAACGGCTGTTTTAATCCGCTAAAATAACCCGATGAGATATCCTTACACAGGTTTAG
>CAZIJP010000169.1:3160-5029 GCA_964539615.1 uncultured bacterium | reverse complement strand
GCGACTGGAGCCCTGCATCACGCACGTTGACCTCTATCGGTGCAAACCAAACGAGTCAGAATTTCTCCGGTTCGATCAATTATTATTCGATCGGCGGCACCATTACGGATGGTACGAATCCGATCTCCGGTGTTACCGTAACGTTCTCGCATAACGGCCATACAGAAACGACCGATGCGAGCGGTGAATATGAGTATGCTGTTCCGTATGGGACAACTACTACGGTCACGCCGAGTCATGCGGGATATCACGGATGGAGCCCGGCCACGGTCACCGTAACGAATGCAACCGATAATCACTATACGACGAATTTCACCGGTACGATCAATACCTATACCTTGTCAGGACGTATCACGGCTGATTCTTCGCCGGTATCGGGTGTTACGGTTACATTCTCGCATAACGGACATACCGAAACTACGGATTCAGACGGTCGGTACAGCTACACGGTTCCTTATAATACGACAACAACGATCACACCGAGCAAAGCTGGGACATATAACTGGAACGTTGCGAGTCGGACGGTTAGCAATGTTGCAGCAAATAACAATGCACTCGACTTTACGTGTTCAATTTACACCTATACTATTTCCGGAACAATAACTGACGGCACGAATCCGTTATCAGGTATAACGGTGACCTTCTCACACAACAGCCATACGGAAACGACCAATGCGAGCGGTAATTACAGTTATGTTGTTCAATACGGCACGACTACTACAGTTACACCGAGTCATACTGTTTATGGCAACTGGTCACCGACTGTAAGAACACTGACCAATATTACTTCAGACGCTTCGAACCAAAACTTCAGCGGGGAAATATTTACGCATACGGTCACCGTTACTGCAGGCACGCATGGTTCGATTACTCCCGTAACAGGCACGGTAACACACGGCACCGACAAAACCTATACGATCACGCCGAATGCCGGCTACAAGATCAGTGATGTCCGCGTCGACAATGTATCTGTTGGCCAGATAACGTCATATACGTTTGAAAATATCATCACCGATCATACGATCAGTGCGGTATTCACCCTTGATACGCTCAACCTGACCATGATTGTCGTTGCCAATGATTTGCATCCGCGAAGTGTTCGCGTTCAGGTCACAACAGGTGCAACGGCACTTGATCCGCAAGATTATTTCCTTCGAGTAATAGGAACCCATGTCATACATCCATTGTTCCCCATGGTCGCAGAAAGTAATCTGTTGAAAAGTACTGATGAGTTGGATGATAAAGAGTTCATCGACGGCAACTATACAGTTGAACTCGTCTACAAGGGAACTGTTATTCGTCAAGGCAGATTTGTTGTGCAGAAATCAGAAAAAAATGCGACCTATCAGTTTAACGGACTTACAATGGTATCCAGGACCACAAGCAGTGAGGTCGTCATCGTAACGGATACGTTACGCGATGATCTGCCTTTGGATGGAACAGGATTCCAATTGACGTTCAATGAGGGTAGTCAGGTTCAGATTGTATTGGATAATCCGTTCGGCGGATTCGGAGGTTTGTTGTATTACAACGGATCTGAGTGGGAATGCGTGGATTCATCAAAACCGGTATTGCTTCTCACAGAACCGGGAGATTACTGCCTGGTCAATGATACCGGCCGTGTTTTTATACCGATCATCACGAAATCTTCGTTGGCACAGAACTACCCGAACCCCTTCAATCCTATGCACGGTACGACCACGATCGAAGCAACCATTGCAGCTCAAAGTACTGTCATCATCAAAATATATGACATGAAAGGCCGCGATGTGAAAACGATAACTGAAGCATCCTTGCCAATGGGCATATATCGCTTTGAATGGGATGGTAAGGATAAATACGGTACCATGTGTGCAAGCGGTGTCTACT
>CAZIJP010000169.1:0-3060 GCA_964539615.1 uncultured bacterium | reverse complement strand
GGAATCGGTCATACTATCAGATGTTTTACCAATTCGACCCGATTCTTTACATTTAATTTTTTGTAAATATTGAAAATATGAGATTTGATGGTATTTTCGGCAAGTCCCAGTTGATCTGCGATCTCCTTATTTAATTTTCCATCACAGATCAGTTGGATGATCGACATTTCTCTATCGCTGAATCCGTACGTCTGCATCAATGTATTTAGTCTGCTAGAAGTTATTTCTTTCTTGGGATACATCGTATTTAAAAATGGAATGACAAAAATAAACAGGATAATGATATTCACCAGATATTCTATGGAATCCGCATATCGCAATAATTTAAAACAGTCAGATATTATTATAGAAACCGTTTCAAGTGAAAAATAAACCGCAGCAAATTGAAGCATAGGTTTTTTTTGCGGGGATGATGTTCCTAGTGCCCTAATTAACGTATAGCCAAGTGAAACGTATACGATAAGACGTATAATGAGATTGCTTGTTATCGATACGCCATAATTTCTGAATACCATATTTCCCCATAATTTATCAACCACTGTTATTGAGGTTAACGCAATGATAAAAAACCATTGTTTATATCGGGAAAAAAATCCATACGAAATGGTATAAATAATACTGAGGAAATAATAAAAGAACACTGTTGAGGGAATACTAAAGAGGAAATAAGCTACAAATATAGATTTGTTAAGAAATAAATAATCCCTATTCACCGTAATGATCACGATCTGATATTGAATGAACAATCGTATCAATGCCGCGACCGCAAGTAGTATAAGAAACATAATTATTTTTTTTGTTAACGGATTAGGGCTGGACCTATGAAACTGCGTTATCTTATAAATTGTCGTTGTTGCCAATAATAATGACAGAATATAAATGAGAAGATGAATGTGTTGCATACAATGAATATGTACCATGACTTTCCTGTAAAGTCAAGCAAACACATCGAATGATCAAAAAAACAACTAAAGTTCAATACTAAAATACACTTTAGTTGCTTTGCCATAGAACAAATAACCGTGTTTACTCTAAAAAGACAAGGTACGGATTTTGGTATGAGGTGTTGGAGATAGAGATTTTTATTAAAGGATGGGAGAAGAAGTATGTTCAAAAAAACAGTATGGGTTGTTGTTCCATTTCTGGTTATCGCGGGGATGTTTTCTGCATGCGGCAAATCGGCATCAGGGCCGGAACCCGATCCGGGGCCTGAGATGACCGAGCTGTACGGCGATTACCTCGGGCAAACGGCTCCCGGAACAACACCGGTCAGGTTTGCGCCGAATAATTTGTTTACGGCAAACAGCACATGGTTTTATCACGGATCGCCGGTATTCTCACCGGATGGTAATGAGGTGTATTTCGTCAAGTATTTTAGTGCGACCGATGTTACAGAAATTTGGTTCTCACGGTCGATTGACGGGCAATGGACGGTTCCCCAAAAAGCTTCTTTTTCTCAGGGTAATTTTGTGAATAATCCTGCATTCTCGACAAGTAATGATACCTTATATTTTAAATCCAACATGAACGGACATTTTATTTTCAAAGTGACAAGGACCGCTTCAGGGTGGTCTGCGCCGGTAGGTTTGGATATTACGCTTCCGCCGAACAGCACGAACGGGCATGGTTTTGCAATAACCGCGGATCAAACGATTTATTTTGAAGTCTGGGAAAACGGTGCCACTCACTCCGATATTTTCCGCACAAGATTAGTAGACGGGCAGTATACAACGCCTGTAAGCATTGGCGCAACGATCAATACGTCTGTGGATGAAGGAGTGGGGTATATCGATCCGCAGGAACGTTTTTTGATCTATGTTTCGCCCAAAGCCGGCGGTATCGGAATGCATGATATGTACATTACCTATCGCAACAATGATGACACGTGGACTGCTCCTGTCAATTTGGGTTCTGTGATCAATACAACATGGGAAGACGGATATCCAATGATCACTCCGGATGGTAATTATTTCTTTTATACAACCATTAAAACCGGTGATGCCGGGTATACACCATATTGGGTGGATGCTAGTATTTTAGAATCATTGAGATAGCAGCTAATAAAAAACCCCGCTGTTTATACGGCGGGGTTTAAATACCGGCAGTGTAATGATCAGCGTGGTAGCGATGGTTTTTTATTCGGCGGATAAGCCGTTATGTGTTTAACCAGTTCCACGCGGTTTTTCACGTTGATCTTTTTATAAATATTATAAATATAGAATTTTACTGTATTCTCGGCGATGCCAAGCTCGCTGGCGATTTCCTTATTCAACTTGCCGTCGCAAATGAGTTTGATGATCGATAGTTCTCTTTCATTGAAACCGTACGGCTGGAAAACAGCTTTCATTTTATCAAAGTCGGTATCGGGTTTTGGAAATAATGATTGCATAAACGGTACGGCAAATAAAAATGGCACAAGATTGTTTATCAGGTATTCGACGGAATCGTAATACTGCCACAATTTCAATATGTCATTGACAAGTAAAGAGACGGTTTCCATTGAAAAATATAACAAAGCAAATTTAAGCATTGCCGGTTTGAATTCAGATTTAGAACGTAACGCTCTTAATAAGGTAAATCCGAGGGTACAGTAAATCATCAGTCGTGATATTTGATTGCCCATAGAAGAAATCCCCGTAAGGTGGAAGAGGCGATCATTAAAGCTCACATCGATGATAACAAATAATGTTAGAAGAGCGATGAAGATGATTTGAAGCCGTTTGAAAAAGACTCCGTATGAAATTGTAAAAATAATATTCAGATAGTAAAAAAAGAAAACAGATGAAGATATGCTAAATGCTCTTTCAAAATAATAACTCCAAGTTTTTATATCTTCCAATGTGTTGTCATGAGAAAAAATAATTCCCTGATATTTGAGAATAAGGCGCAATAATGCTCCTACAGCAAAAAGAATAAGAAACATAATGATTTTTTTTGTCAGAGAGTTGGGACTGATATTATTAAATTGGACAGTTTTAAAGATTGTCATGGACGCCAGACACAGAGACACGATGTAAATGAGAAGTAATATGTGTTCCATATAGTTAGTTTGTACCACTA
>CAZIJP010000168.1:0-5075 GCA_964539615.1 uncultured bacterium | reverse complement strand
GTTTTATCTATGCATCATAATGACTATGTTATCGGCGACTCGGTATTACACGGAAATGGTTCACTGACTATCGAGGTTGAAAGCTCCAATGAATTCGGCACTATCGCAGATATTTATGTCATAGATGCTGTAAATAATTCAGAGAATTATTTTTTCAAAGAAATAGGGGTACAGCTTCCATACAAAAATACTATTAATTATACAAGTCATGAAAAACAATATGTTAGGTTGGAAATAAGTACCACAATCGGATTTATGGCAATTACTAATCCCATTTACTTTAAGGAGCATAATTCTTAAAATTATTTTATCCAATGAAGTATTTGAAAAACCGTAAAACATGTGTTATCGTATGGATATGAATAACTATCATCAGTCTTGTATAGCAATGAGAAAAGTAATTTCTGAAATAACTTATCAGGAATCAGTTATTATTGAGGTTATTTGTAACCATGTTTGAGAATATACGTGATTTTATACGGTCTTTATACCCAAATGAAAATCCAATCCCTTTGCATGCGCCGCGTTTTCAAGGTAATGAAAAAAAATATTTAAACGATTGTATCGACTCAACCTATGTCTCTTATGTCGGAAAATATGTAACTGATTTTGAAAATCATATAAAAACCTTAACAAGATCAAAGCATGCGATCGCTATGGTTAACGGTACGGCTGCATTACATCTTACTTTACTGGCATTGGGGATCGGACAATCTGACGAAGTCATTACACAAGCGTTAACATTTGCAGCGACAGCTAATGCAATACGCCATGCTAATGCTATGCCTGTATTTATCGATGTTGATAAAGAAACAATGGGCATGTCCCCAATTTCATTAAGATTATTTTTTGAACAATATACGCTACAAAAAGACAATAAATGTTTTAATAAAAATACTGGAAAACGAATAGCTGCCTGTATCCCGATGCATACTTTTGGTCATCCGGTGAAAATTGACGAAATAATCGCTATTTGTAGAATGTTTAATGTCACTGTCATTGAGGATGCTGCAGAAGCATTAGGAAGCACCTATAATAACATTCATCTCGGAACCTTCGGTACTGCCGGAATTATAAGTTTCAATGGTAATAAACCTGTTACCACGGGAGGAGGCGGAATGGTCATCACTAACGATGATTCCCTTGCTGCCTCAATACGTCATCTGGCAACAACTGCTAAGACAAACCATCCATGGGAATTCTTTCATGATGAAGTTGGATACAATTATCGAATGCCTAATATCAATGCTGCCATAGGTTGTGCACAAATGGAATATTATTCAAATACACTCAGAAACAAACGTGAGACAGCATCAATGTATATCAAAGAAATGACCGCAATGGGTGTACAAATATTCTGTGAACCTCCCCACGCATTTTCAAATTATTGGCTAAATGCCATTCTATTAAAAAATAGAAGCGAAAGAGATCTCTTTCTTGAATATATGAATACTCATAAAATCCAAACTCGACCGATATGGACGTTGATGAATAAATTGCCGGCTTTTGAATCGTGCTTCTCAATGCCGTTGGATAATGCTCAATGGTTTGAAGACTGTGTTGTAAATCTTCCCAGCAGTGTGAGATTAAATAATGAATAATATAATTTTGATCGGAGGAGGCGGGCATTGTATCTCTTGTATTGATGTCATCGAATCCACATATAATTATGAGATACAAGGCATTCTCGATATCCCTGAAAAAATCGGCGAAAAAGTTCTTGAATATCCCATATTTGGTACTGAGAGTGATATTTCAAAATATATTGAAAAAAATACCTGCTTTTTAATAACTATCGGGCAAATAAAAACCGCAAGTCTCAGAAAACGTATTTATTCTCAGTTATTGGCATTAAATGCAGCACTAGCTTCAATTATTTCTGCGCATGCATATATGTCTGAATATGCGCAGTTAGGACAGGGCAGCATAGTGATGCACAAGGCATGTGTTAATGCTTGCGCCGTTATTGGCAATAACGTAATAATAAATAGCGGGGCAATCGTTGAACATGGAGTACATATTGGAGATCATTGCCATATTTCAACATCAGCTGTCATTAATGGTGATTGTCGAATTGGAAATGATGTATTTATTGGTAGCGGAGCAATAATAAAACAAGGTATATCAATCCCTGATTCATCCATAATTGCCGCAGGCGCTGTTGTTCTTCAATCGATCAACGAGGCCGGTCTTTATGCAGGAATACCTGCCAGGAAAAAAATCTAAATGTATTATGTACAAATACTATGCAATCTTTTTTCTGAAAATACTTTTTACCTGAAAAGCGAGGATTTATGAAAGCTGTGATTTTAGCCGGCGGTCTCGGGACACGATTAAAACCTTTTACGGATATAATACCCAAACCGTTATTGCCATTTGGAGACAAATCCCTGCTTGAAATACAAATAGAATTGTTACGAGAACACGGTTTTAACGATATCTACTTAGCAGTTAATTACAAAGCAGATTATATTCAGTCATTTCTTGGTTCGGGAGAGAAATTGAATGTTAATCTTACATATAGTGTTGAGGCAATACCATTAGGAACTTGCGGTCCGGTGAAATTACTTGAAAATAAGCTCAGTGAACCATTTTTATTAATTAATGGTGATATATTAACAAAAGCTGATTTCAGTTCTATATATAAAACTGCGTGTACATACACAGATTCACCATTAACAATTGTCACAAAAATTATTACAACACCATTTCGATTCGGTAATATCGAATCAAACGGTATATATATTACAAACGTTGACGAAAAACCGGACTTTAATTTTGAAATCGTTGCCGGGATCTACATCATGAAACCGGAAATCTTTTCTCTTATTCCCGAGAATACCTATTTCGGCATTGATTCTTTGATTAAATTAATGTTGGAAAAAAATATTCCTATCACCAAATCTCTTCTGCGGGATTACTGGTTGGATATCGGCGTTGTTGAGGATTACGAAAAAGCACGCGAGTTATATGAACAGCATTTCAAGTAAAATTCGTAACAGTTTTAAGTCAATAATTTCAAATCCATATATTGTAAATTTTACCCAATTTTCTTATGGTCCTTTTGTTTCTATGTTTATAGGATTTTTAATTATACCAATAACAACATTTTTATTAACACCGGAAGATTACGGAAAATATTCGATGTATTCAATGGCTTTTACGGCAATTATTGTTATTACAAGTTTAGGATTGGATCAGGCATTCATACGTTTTTTTAATGATGTTCCAACTAATGAATTACCAATATTGGCTCAACAATGCGTGAAAATGAGTTTCATTGCATTATTGATCGGTTCGTGTATTATTATTTTTTTTGGTAATCCTATAGCAATTATTCTTTTTTCCCAACCTTCTCTTTATTTATTATATATTCTTATTCTTAATGTTCTATTTCAATTGTTCCAGACATTTCCCCTGCAAAACCTTCGCATGCAACAAAAAGCAAAACGGTATTCTGCCGTTATAATAATTCAGGCAATCTTACGCTTTACTGTAACATTGGGAATTTTATTATTATGGAAACAATCTTTTGAAGCTTTGATATTGTCCCAATTTATCGTGATCATATTAGGAATTATGGTGCTTGTTATTATTGAAAAAGACTTCTTTTTAAAATTCATTGGTGCTTTTTTCAAAAAAAACCAGTACCGATTTAAATCAATAGATCTTTTAGCATTCGGAATTTCTTTTTTACCATCATTCGTAGTTTATACATTGTTCGAGAGCATTGATAAGATCGCATTGCGTAAATGGGCTTCTTTTGAAGAACTCGGGTTATATAATGCCGCGTTTAAATTTGTTATGGCCTTAAGTTTATTGAATAGTATCTTTGTAACGTTTTGGACACCCTTAGCATATAAAAAAATTCAAAACCCTGCTTCATCAACGTTTTTTAAAAACGCCTTTGTAATTGTTTCATTTTTTCTTGTTACGCTTTCGGTCATTTTAATTACATCAAAAGACATCTTAATTATGATTATGCATAAAAGATTCTCAAGCGCTGCAGAAATCATTCCTTGCCTTGTATTTGTTCCCATTCTCTATACTTTATCAGAAATCCCGGTAATTTATATTAATTATTCAAAAAAAACGTTTTGGCATATCCCTATTGCACTTTCTGCGCTAATTGCCAATTGCGTTGGTAATTATATTTTGATTCCAATGCTTGGAGCTAAAGGTGCGGCAATATCAACCGGATTATCATATATTGTATTTTTTTCATTACGATTCATAATCGGAAGATATTATTTTCACGTTGATCATAATGTTTTTAATTTGTTCTTTAAAATTACGGCTCTCTTTGGATTTGCTCTATTTTCTACACTTGTACCATTTACCCTAATTCACCTCATTGTCGGCTTAAGTATTATTATAACGATCACACTTTGGGATAAAAAACAGTTGATAACACTATTTAAATCGGATAGCCTTCAATAATGCATAACAATACAATTATTCTTTTTGCACATAATGCTTTTAATGGTCCTTTTTTACCGAGTTTTATTACCTACTGTACAACCGAAAAACATACCATACTTATTTATGATCCGTTCACCTGTTTATTATTTGACGGGAATAACATAACCACACCATACGAAACCAATGTGATCAAGATTCTCCGAAAAATCCCTTTAATAAAAAAAGTGATAACCTATTTTTTAAAAATTCGTTTCTTGAAGGAAATTTCAAAGGATGGCTCTATCATTCATATTCATTACTGTCATGAAAAATATCTATCGTATTATACATTTTTTAAAAAATATAAAATCCCGTTGATTATTTCAATATGGGGCTCTGATTATTATCGAATATCAGAATATTTACGCATAAAACAACGTAACCTTTATGAATATGCAGAAGCAATTACCTTTGCAAACACAAATACCATGAATGATTTTATTACTTTTTACGGCCCTCATTTTAAAGGTAAATGTTATAATATCAGATTAGGATTAGATTCTTTAAACACAATACAACGTCGTCTACTGCAAAATAATTCACCGATACATATAAAAACAAGATTACAATTACCTACAGACAAAATAATAGTCTCTTGTGGATACAATGCAAAT
>CAZIJP010000167.1:0-5085 GCA_964539615.1 uncultured bacterium | reverse complement strand
CCACAGATGATAACGGCTAATAAAAGTTTTTTCATTCTAATTTTTTCTTGTTTGTTTAATTTGCAAAGATATGTTTTTTTCTGACAGCAATACTTTAAAACACAAAAAAGCGAGTTGCCCCGCTTTTTGAAAAATATTTTTTGAAGTACAGATCTATTTTTTTGGAGTAGTAGTTGTTGTAGTTGTGGTGGTTGCAGGTACTGCTTTAAGGTTCAATTTCTTTTTAACAAGAGCCATGATATCATCACTACTTTCGCTATAAAGTAATACTCCAACTGATGAATCAAAGATATACGTGTAACCGTTTTCTTTAGCAACATCTTCAATTGCTTTTTTCGCTTTGTCGATAATTGGTTTCAATAACTCAGTCTCTTTCTCTTTTAAATCTTTTTGAGCAGTTTGTTGAAATGCTTCAATACGTGCTTGAAGATCTTGTAACTCTTGTTGCTTTAATTGAAGGATTGATTGTGTCCAAGTTGCACCATTGGTTTGATATTCTTGATATTTCTTCTCCATCTCTTTTTGCATGGCCACAAGTTGAGTCTCTAAAACTTTAGAGAAGTCTTGTAAGATTTTTTGAGCAGAATCTCTTGCAGGCATTGCTTGTAAAAGTTCCATTGAATCAATATGTCCTAGTTTGATTTTTACTTGAGCTATGGACGGAACCATAAAGCCACAGATGATAACGGCTAATAAAAGTTTTTTCATTCTAATTTTTCTTGTTTGTTTAATTTGCAAAGATATGATTTTTAAAATAAATTACTATTTTTTTCCAGGTTTTGGAGCAGGTTTAGTCGTAGAATTATTGTTGTTATTGTTTTGTTGTGGAGTGATTCCTAATTTTTGTAATACTTCATCACTAATATCTAGTTTAGAGTCCGCATAAACAATGGTGAGAGCGCCAGATTTGTCAAAAACAAAAGAATAACTTTTTTCGCGTGCATATTCATTAATGGCGTTAAAAACTTTATCTTGAATAGGTTTAATTAGCTCTTGACGTTTTTTGAATAAGTCACCATCTTTGCCAAAACGCTTTTTTTGTAAATCTTTTGCCTCTTTTTCAGCGGTCATAATAGCTTCTTCTCTCTTCTTTTTTGCATCTTCTGGCAATAGCACGGCATCTACTTGAAATTGTTTGTACATCCGATCAATTTCGCCAAATTTTTTCTCTAACTCTTTTTGCCATTCAATAGATAATTGATCAATCTCAGCTTGAGCATCTTTGTACTCTTGCATGTTGTCCAAAATGTATTGTGTGTCGACATATGCATATTTTTGAGCATTTACAGCAATCACTGAAGCAAAAAACAGAACTACGGATAAAATAATTTTTTTCATTTTTGAATCTCCTATTTTAAATTTTTAATACAAGCGCGTTAATCAATCAAATAATATACCAATTAGTCAATAGATGAGTTAATAGAGAAGTGGAACTGACCTTTATTGGACCCTGGAAGGTTTGGAACATCGTCAAATCCATAGCCCCAATCTAATCCTAACATACCAAACATTGGTAAGAATACACGGACTCCAAAACCTGCAGAGCGATACATTTTAAAGGGGTTAAACGTCTTAAAATCAACCCACGTATTACCTGCTTCAACAAATGAAAGCAAATAGATGGTTGCGGATGGATTTAGAGAAACTGGATATCTTATTTCTCCAGTATATTTTGTATAAATAGTTGCACCAATAAAGTTGGTTCCTGATCCTGTTGGAGTTAATGAATTATTGCTGTAACCTCTCATCCCAACAAGTTCACGACCGTCTAAAGCAAATCCAGAAAGCCCATCACCGCCAAGGTAGAATCGTTCAAATGGAGAGTCACCTACTTTGCGGTTGTATGAACCTAAATAACCTGTTTTGAAACGCAAACTAGCCACAAATTTATCAACAGGGTTTACATAAAAATAAGCTTGGAATTTTGCTTTATAATATTCCAACCATTTAAAACGCTCTTGATCGGTAGCGGAAGTGTAATCAACACCGTTGAAAAGAGAGTATGGAGGTGTTAATTGCAACGATAAACTAAGATCTGAACCCGAAGTAGGGTATGTAGGTTTATCTACTGAGTTTCTTCCAAGTGAA
This sequence comes from uncultured bacterium, assembly GCA_964539615.1. Classification (GTDB taxonomy): domain Bacteria; phylum Macinerneyibacteriota; class Macinerneyibacteria; order Macinerneyibacteriales; family CAYRFE01; genus CAYRFE01. The sequence goes on along the minus strand of CAZIJP010000167.1, from coordinate 2,997 downwards.
AAGATTAAACTAAGATTGTTTGAATAACCATCACTAAATGTAAAGATGGAGGAATAATTATTCAACGTGTAGTTTTGCAAACTAATTCCTTGTGAAAAGATAAAGAAATCATCAGGCCATTTCAATCGTTTGGTTAAGCTAACCGAAACACCATTGATATCAATAGATTGTCTTTTTTCATTTGATTTTGCCAATCCATTCGATTGAACAGAGTGATATACAGATACCGAAAGGGCATTTGGTTTTTTTCCACCAAGCCATGGCTCGGTAAAAGATGCACTATACGATTGGTAATAAGTACCATTTGATTGAGCTCTAATACTGATTTTTTGCCCATCACCAGATGGTATTGGACGCCAAGCATTGCTTTTAAATAAGTTTCTCGTAGAGAAGTTGTTAAATGAAACACCAATGGTTCCTACAACCATACCGGCTCCCCATCCACCAGATAGTTCTAGTTGATCAGAAGATGCTTCTTCCACTTGGAATTCAATATCAACTGTTCCGTCTACTGGGTTTGGTTTTGGAGTGATGCCAATTTTCTCTTGATTAAAATATCTTAAGTTGGCCAACTCTCGTTGTGAACGAATTAAATCAGCACGACTAAATAGTTGCCCAGGAACAGTTCTTATTTCACGAATAATTACATTGTCATTGGTTTTCGAGTTTCCAACGATTGTAATTTTATTTATTCTAGCTTGTTTTCCTTCTGTAATACGGATTTCAATGTCAATGGAGTCGTTTTCAACTTTCACTTCCACTGGGACAGCGTTGAAGAAGAGATACCCATCATCTAAATACATGGAATAAACATCATATCCATCCATGTTGAATTGTAGGTTTCTCTCAAGCTGTTTTTGATTATAAACATCTCCTTTTTTAATGTTTAATACCTTTGTCAACTCTTTTGAAGAATATTTGGTGTTGCCTGTAAAAGTGACATTTCTGAACCGAAATTTTTTCCCTTCATCTACTGTTAGCACAAGTTTTAACTCATTATTCGGCAGTTTGACAATTGAGTCTTTAATAATTCGCGCATCACGAAACCCTTTTTCATTATATAATTCTACGAGTGTTGTTTTGTCAGTTTCAAAGTCAGCAGGGATATATTTTGAGGATTTAAAGATGGTTAACCTTACTCTATCGCTAAAATAATCTTTAACTACAGATAAGACATCTTGCTCTTTAAAGATTGAAGGATGTTTAATCAAATATAGAGCAAAGGTGTCAATCTTTTCAAATGGATAGAATCTGAATTTTTCTTTTGTCTCTTTTATTGCGCCAATTAAAGTAGATTTTGCCAACTGATTATTGCCTTCAAACTCAATTGAATTCACTTTTACTTTTCGGTTTTTTCTAACGTCAATTTGTAATGCTATCGAATTTTCAATTGTGCTGTCAACAGCGTTTTTTATGGTTACATTGGCATTTAAGTATCCTTTTTCAATAAAGTAATTACGAATAATTGCACTTGTTTTTAAAATTAGATGGTCGGTGACAATATCACCACGGGTAAGTTTTATTTTTTCTCGAATATCATCGGCTTCAGTTTTTCTAATTCCTGAGAATGCAAATCTTGATAAGCGAGGGCGCTCTTTTAGTTCAAGATTTAAAAAAATGATATTTCCTTGTGTTTTAGAGACTTCAATCTTAATATACTCAAACAACCCTTGCGCCCAAAGTCTTTCAATTGCCTTGGAAGTTTTCTCTCCAGGAATTTTAATTTTATCTCCTACAGTAAGACCAGATAAAGTTACAAGTGCATTATTATCTAAATATTTTACGCCACTTACAGTAACTCCTCCAATTTCATATTCAACGGGATTGTTGTAATCTACTTCAAAGTCGCCTTGTGTAGAAATAATTTGAGCCAACGATGTGAATGTTGCAACAACTGTGAATAATATTAGAGTGATGTAATGTTTAATTGTCATTAGTTTAGTTTTTTATTCGTTATCCATTAATTGTTCGCTAGTCATTCCAAAACGACGCTCTTTTTGTTGATAGTATGAAATGGCTTCAAAAAGATGCTCTTTTGTAAAGTCAGGCCACAGTATTGGAGTAAAATATAATTCTGAATAAGCAAGCTGCCAAAGTAAATAATTACTTAAGCGTTGCTCGCCACTAGTGCGGATCATGAGGTCGGGGTCTGGCATAAAATTAGTTGATAAGTGCTGGTCAAATAGTTCATTGGTGATTCCATCAATCATTAACTCTTGATCTTTTACTTTGGTTGCAATTGACTTAACGGCTTCAATAATTTCCCATTTAGCACTGTAGTTTAATGCCAAAACAACGGTTAAACCAGTGTTTTTTGAGGTTTTTTCAATGGCACCATTTAAAACAGTAACACACTCTTCTGGCAAAGCATTTAGATCGCCAATTGCCATAAGCCTAACATTGTTTTTATTAAGATCATCTGCTTCAGCAGAAATCACGTTTACCATTAGCAACATGATAGCATCAACTTCATCTTTTGGACGATTCCAGTTTTCTGTTGAAAAAGCATATAAAGTAATAAAACCAACACCAATTTCTCCAGCTCCTTCAATTACCTCTCTAACGGCTTTAATGCCATGATGATGTCCAAAAGTTCTCTTTTCTTCACGTTGCTTAGCCCACCTGCCGTTCCCATCCATGATTATGGCTATGTGCTTCGGAATATTATTTTTGTCAATGCTATTTTTTAAACTCATAATTGAGGTAACGGATTATTTTTGAAAAAATTATAATGTAGACTATTTTTTTGATTTATGTTTGCTCCTAAATTTTGATTTTAAGTAAGCAGGGCAACTCTCTGAATTGTTAAAAAGCTTAAAAGTGATCCAAATTCCTGCAAATGAATACCAATCCTTAGTGGTGGAGTTTCCTCTTCCGCTTCCAATTTGATGTTTAATTGCAGATGGGTCTGCTAGTTGAGATGTTGCCTCTGAACGTTCTAAGGAGAGAATGTTTGGATCGTAATAGGTTGTGCTAACATCATCAAGATAATCGGTA
>CAZIJP010000166.1:1126-5254 GCA_964539615.1 uncultured bacterium | reverse complement strand
CCGGTAACGGTGGAACACTTTGAAAAATGCCTGAAGAAAATTCAAAAGAAGACGGTAGGAATGAACGTGCTTGTCTTTCGAAGCGAACGTAATTTCGGGATCAAGCCCGATATGATCGCCGTGATCAAAAGCACGGATCAATTTGATATTCTCCGGATACGGCAGACCAACGGGTTCGCCGATTCCATATCAACCGGAACGATCATTGAGACATTACAGCGATGGCACAACCGTTCTCCGTTTGTTATCACCGGGGCAGGTATTGATTGGGTGGAGCTCGAATTTGTGGCACTGCCTGCAGATCTGATCACGTTTGCGCGAGAAGTTTACGCATTATGCCCTGATGTGCTCAGCCAGGGATCGGGTTCGATCGAGGCTCTTGCCGAAGAGATCGGTCGCACCAACACGCTCTTTCTATGGTGGGAAAACCCGCCTTATAAAACAGACCCACATTAAATAGTGTCAATGATTAAGTAGGTATGAGTTTGGTTTCGGAAATAATATTCTTTACAACATTTCTGATATGGAGTAACATCCGACATGCAAACGTATCAAAAGTTCAACATTACCGATTCAAGTAGCCGGCACCGTGATTCTGATACTGCTCTCACCCTCGTCCTAGGGTGGGCTTAACCCACCTATAAATTCGTTTCACATCACTAATTACAGTTGTTTTTTTTAAAGCGTACCGTATAATATGCAAAACGAAAAAGGAGCGTGATGCTTATGGGATCTTTCCCGTTCAAGGAACTGGAGCAAAAATGGCAAAAAAAATGGGAAGAAACCGGTCTTTACAAAACCGATATTACAAAAAACGATAAAAAACTATATTCGCTCGTGATGTTCAGTTATCCATCGGGAGCCAATTTGCACTGCGGGCATTGGTATAATTACGGCCCGTCGGACACGTGGACACGCATGAAGAAAATGCAGGGTTTCAACATCTTCGAACCGATGGGTTTTGATGCGTTCGGAATGCCGGCAGAAAACTATGCGATAAAGACCGGTATACATCCGAAAGACCATACGAAGAACACGATAAAGATCATGGAAGAGCAATTGAAAGCGATCGGCGCAATGTATGACTGGGATTATGAGGTTGTGACCTGTGATCCCGAGTATTATAAATGGACGCAATGGTTGTTTCTGCAGCTCTATAAAAAAGGATTAGCTTACCGTGCAAACGCACCGGTTAACTGGTGTCCGTCTTGTCAGACCGTTTTGGCGAACGAGCAGGTCGTAGACAGCGCATGCGAACGTTGCGGTACTGAAGTGAAGAAGAAGAACCTCACGCAATGGTTTTTTAAGATCACCGACTATGCCGATAAATTATTGACAAATCTCGACGGATTGGATTGGCCGGAGCGCACCAAACACATGCAGCGCAACTGGATCGGCCGTTCCGAAGGTGCGGAGATACAATTTAAAATAGACGGCAGCGATAAAACACTCACCGTGTTTACCACTCGCCCTGATACCTTGTTCGGCGTGACCTACGTGGTGATGGCGCCTGAACATCCGTGGCTTGACGAGTTGACCACGACCGAGCAGAAAAAGAGCGTTGATGACTACCGCAACTGGGCAGTTCATCAGGAAGAAGTTGACAGATTATCCACATCCAAGGAAAAGACCGGCGTATTTACCGGCCGTTATGCAGTAAACCCTGTGAACGGCAGAAAAGTGCCAATCTGGGTATCTGATTATGTACTGTATAATTACGGTACGGGTGTGGTCATGGCCGTGCCCGCGCATGATGAACGCGATTTTGAATTTGCACAAAAATTTGAATTGCCTATCGAACGCGTCATAGCCGAAAAAAAGGAGAACGCGGCATTACCGTTGGACGCAGCATATACTGAAGACGGGTTCATGGTCAACTCCGGCGAATACAACGGAATGGGTTCTGAAGCCTTCAAATCGGCTATCGTTGCTGTTGCGGAAAAGAATAATTTCGGATCGAAAAAAATAAATTTCCGTTTGCGTGACTGGCTCCTTTCCCGTCAACGTTACTGGGGAGCGCCGATTCCGATCATTCATTGCGAACACTGCGGCGAAGTGCCGGTGCCTGAAAAAGACCTGCCGGTGGAATTGCCGTATGATGTCAATTTTGAACCGACCGGTGAGTCCCCGTTGGTGAAACATCCGACATTTAAAAATACCGTTTGCCCGAAGTGCGGTAAGCCGGCAGTGCGTGAAGCGGATACGATGGACACGTTCGTGGATTCCTCGTGGTATTATCTGCGTTATCCTGATTCCAAGAACACTTCGACCGCATTTGATACCGCGAAGATCAACAAGTGGCTGCCCGTTGATATGTACGTCGGCGGCGCTGAGCATGCCTGTATGCATTTGATCTATGCGCGTTTTATAACGATGGCTTTGAAAGATATGGGATATATCAATTTTGAAGAACCGTTCACACGCTTACGCCATCAAGGCACGATATTGGGTGAAGACGGATTCAAGATGTCAAAATCTCGCGGAAATACCGTTATGCCCGATAAATATATAAGCCAATTCGGTACAGATGTGTTCCGTATGTTCCTCATGTTCACCTATGACTATGCGATAGGCGGAGCATGGAATGATGCTAATATCAAGGCGATCGATCGGTATCTCGACCGCGTTTGGCGCTTGATCACTGAAGAGGAATGGACGGGTGGAATATTCGGCCGTTCCGGAAAAGGCGCCGAATCGTCTGCGTCAGCGAATGATGAACTGACACGCATGGTCCACGTCACCATCAAAGGAGTGACCGAGGATACGGAAGCATTCCGTTTCAATACAGCGATCAGCAAGCTGATGGAACTCACGAATGCGCTGTTCAAATATGTGCAGGAAGTGCCGCGTGATGCATGGAACATCGATCTCTTGAAAGAAACGATCGCGACGTTGATTCAATTGATCGCGCCGTATGCGCCGCATACCGCCGAGGAGTTGTGGGAGCGTATCGGTAAACCGTATTCCGTGTTCAATCAACCGTGGCCGAAGCATGACGATGCCAAACTCATTGCAAAGATGATCGCCATGGCCGTGCAGGTAAACGGGAAAGTACGTGCCGAGATAGAAGTGCCTGCAGAAGCTGATGAAGCGGCAATAAAAGAATTTGCCTTGAACCATGAGAAGGTCATCAAGAACCTGGAAGGCAAAGAGATCGTAAAAGTGATCGTCGTGAAAGGGCGTATCATTAATATTGTTGTGAAGTAATTTCAATTCCAAGTATCTCAATAGAACGGGCGTCTTCGGACGCCTGTTTTGTTTTACGCAATGCAATTATTTGACAAGGTATTTGAAGTGGGGTATGATTTTTGAAAATAGGGAGAACGTGAAATGAAATTTGTAATTATGACTTTTTTGATTATGTTTTGTGAAGTGATTACTTATGCAAAAGAGCCCGGATATATCATTGATAAACAAGGAAATCGGGTCACTGCGGTTGATTTAAATAAATATTCTCTTGTACGGATGGGGAAAGCGAGTTATTATTCAGAAGGGCTACTGCCTGTAGAAGATAAAAAAACTAAAAAAGTAGGATATGTCGATCATAACGGAAATCTTATTATTGATTGTGTTTACGATTATGCAACTCCTTTTAGTGAAGGATTAGCATTTGTCGATATTACGTCAATGAAAAACCTCAATGATAAACAATTCCATTTTGCATATATTAATAAAAAAGGTGAAATCAAAATTGAAACTAGTGATGGAAATTCAAGTCCCTTTATTGAAGGAATGGCATTTACTTTAATGTATAAAAGACATGAAAAGGCATTTATAGATTTTAGTGGAAATGTTATTTTAACATTTGGAGTGAGTGATGATTTTCATTATAAATATAATCTAAATAATGATTCATTGTTTAATGAGGGATTATTAAAAATTCAAACAAAAAATGGTGGAGTTTATATTGATAAATATAAAGGCATTGTTCTAGACTTTAAAAGAAAATATTCTCCATCGAGTGAATTTAGTGAAGGATTTGCTATTGTTCTTAAAGATAATGTTTTAGACGACCCTCAGTTTATAACTAATATTAAGGGATCTCTTATGGGGCCATATCAAAATTTGCAAGTTTTTTCAGAAGGTCTTGCTGCTTTTCAAAAAGACAATAAATGGGGTTTTATTGAT
>CAZIJP010000166.1:0-1116 GCA_964539615.1 uncultured bacterium | reverse complement strand
AACCGATATATGATGAAGTAGGAAATTTCAGCGAAGGGCTTGTTTGGGCAGTTCGATCACAGAACGGTAGCAATCCGGAAATTGGTTTTATCGACTATAACGGAAAAGTAGTTATTCCGTTCTGGGACTGGACGGATGGTGCGTATGTTTCCGGTTTTCATGAAGGGAAATGTCTCGTTTTTTATAATGCCTGGGTGAATCCATAATTTTTGTTTTTCATGTAGAGTACGACCCTTACGAGTGCCCGATTTTTATTAAATTTCATTCTTACACTCTCTTTTTCATCAAAATATAAGTTTATATTCTCATACTAAAGTTTGTTTGCCTTGAAGGAAATAGTGGCTTATGTTTCAGAAAGAGAAAAGAAAAGGGGACTTTATGTCGGTTATAACAGGACAGTTGGAATTCGCGGAGTGCACATTACACATGGAATTTGATACTAACGAGATCGCAAAAGAATTTATAAACTATTTGCCGATCACAAGTGAGGCGCACAATATCGGCGGCGAAATATATTTTCGTGTGCCGACCGCTGATATCCCCTATGAGAGCAAAGTGGAACAGTTTGAAATAGGTGACGTGGTGTATTGGCGCGCTGCGGACGGTTCGCCGAAATTTGCGATAGCGATGTTTTACGGTACAACCGAATTCGGTGATTGGAAGGTCACGCAGGCATCAAGCCCGTGCGTAAAGATCGGGCATATCATCGGTGATGTTGCTTCTATGGGATCGGTGCTGTCAGGAGAGACTGTTGTGTTCACTGTTGCAAACGGTTGACTATTAAGGAGGCAAGTATGAAATATGTAATCATAGTTGTAGTGATCGTTGTTACTGCGCTGGTCGTATTGTTGGCTCTTAAAAAAAGTCGTTCAAGCGCTACCATACCCATGACATTTGATCATAACCGCATGGTCGTTGAAGGCAAGGTACAAAAGAAGGACGGTTCATGGCGAACGGTTCGCATATGGGTGGATTCAGGCAATCCGACGCTTTTTATCAGCGCACCGCTTGCGCATGACCTCGGCTATGATCTGACCGCAAACGAAAGCGATCCCCAGGGGGCGAAAAATATCCCCGTTGAAGCTCCCAAGCAGTTTAAGATCGGCAATTTTGTGA
>CAZIJP010000165.1:0-5319 GCA_964539615.1 uncultured bacterium | reverse complement strand
TTTCCTTAAATCATATCGTTTATTCAGCAGCCGCATGATTGAAATGCGCCGATATGAACGTCTCGTATGACGGGTTGCGCAGCATTTCCTCATGGCTTCCGTGACCGACCAACGCGCCGTTGTCGATGTACAGCACGGTATCGCCGAATTGTATCGTAGACAGGCGGTGCGACACGGTGAAGCAGGTGATCTCCTTGAAATTGACATTGATGTCATTCCACAGGCGCGCTTCGTTCTCCGCATCGAGGCTTGCGGTGATATCGTCAAGCAACAGCAGCTCAGGTTTTCTCACCAATGCGCGTGCTATAGCCAAGCGTTGTTTTTGACCGCCCGACACACTCACGCCACGCTGCCCCACGCGGGTCTCGTCTTTTTGAGTGAATGATTCGATCTCCGACCGCATCTGCGATATCGCCACGGCATCGTTGAAATCCGCTTCGCTCATTTCATCTTTACCGAACGCAATGTTCTCTCGTAAGGTACCGCTGAACAATATCGGGTCTTGCGGGACATAGCCGATCTTCTCGCGGAAAGAGGTGAGGTCGATTGTATCAAGCGGCATGCCGTTTATCTCTATCGTTCCCGAGTGTGGCGGCAGATACCCCGTTAAGAGCCCCAAAAGGGTCGATTTTCCCGCTCCGACCGGCCCGACCACTACAACCTTATCCCCACGATTAACTTCAAATGAGAGATTATCTACCACCGGTACCGTGCGTCCTTCGTGGAAGAAGGTGACGTTTGAGAATTTTATCGATTCGATCGCAGTCACTGGTAACTTTTTCCCCGTATCGGGGTATTTCGAAGTATTGTCGATCTCTTCAAGACGGTCGATATTCACGAATGCGCGTTTGCCGGAAATGAATAGCTGCGGGATGTCCAGTATCGGGAAGATGAGCATGCCCAGATATGTGTAAAATGCATAGAACACACCGACAGACACATCTCCCTGAATGACCATATATCCGCCGAAGAAAATAACGCCCATCTGCGCAAAATAATCGATGTATTGAAACACCAGCCCGAGAATGGTATCAAGTTTGATGACGGTCAATTCCGTCTTGAAACGGCGGGCAAGGGCGTCGTCAAAAAAGCGATGGTATTTTTTCTCACAGGCGAATGCTTTGATGATGCGCACGCCGGAAAAGCTCAGTTCAAGCTGATTGTTGATCTGACTGATGGCTTCCTGATTTTTCCTGAACGTATTGTATATCTTATCTTCCGTGAGATAGAAGATGAGAATCATGATCGGCAGGGGAATGATCGAGAGCAGGGTGAGCTTCCCGTTGATGGCAAACATCATGGCAAGGCAAAACGCGATCTTGCTGAATGACTCCACCGCCCTGAATATGCCCGAGCATAAGAACCACGACACGCTCGAAAATTCGGTGATGTCGCTGGTCAGGCGCGTAACAAGGTCGCCCGTCTTGAATTTCTGAAAGAACAGGTAATCCTTGCCGAGTATCTTGGCAAAGTATTTTTTGCGTATAAGGTATTCAAACACCACATTGGTGGCGCCGCGAATACCGGGGAAAAACGATGCGATAAAGCCGCTCAAACCCACGGCCAACAGTATCATGAGTATCTTATTGATCTCGCCGTAGGGGTTGGTCACCGAGCCCGGATCGCCGAGTACCTTCGTGAGCAGGTCAATAAGCTTCATGAAGACATACGGGTAGATCACTGCTACGGCGCTTGAGGTGAGCGTGAGAAAGAAAAGCAAAAGGATAAGCCCCTTGCGTTCCTTCCATATTTTCCATATCCATTGTATATGATTCATACCATTATCTCCTTATTCCAATACCGGCTCGGTGCGCTGCATAAATTGCAGGCGAACCAGATTTGCGTAATCGTCGCTTGATTCGAGCAGTTCGGCATGGGTGCCGCGTGCGATGATCTCTCCGTCTTTGAAGAAGAGTATCATGTCCGCCTGCATGATGGACGACAAGCGGTGCGCCACGATCACGGCGGTTTTCCCTTTCAGCAATGTGTGCATGCTGTCTTGTATCTTTTTTTCAGTGGTAACGTCGATCGAAGCCGTGGCCTCATCCATCACGATAATCTCAGGCGAGAAAGCCAGAGCGCGTGCAAAGCTCAAAAGCTGTTTTTCGCCCATAGAAATGTTCTGGCCGCGTTCGTGCAGTTCGGTCATGAGTCCGTTGTCCAGACGTGCGATGAAATCATCGGCATGCACGGTAGTGACGGCGCGGTCAACGGAGTCGCCTGATATGCTGTCGTTATACACGCGGATATTTTCAAGGATATTGCCCGGGAACAGGTAAATGTCCTGCAGCACAAGTCCGACCTTTTCACGCCATTCGTGAAGATCGAAATCGGTTATCGGCACGCCGTCTACGGTGATCGATCCGCCGTTTATCGTGTAAAATCCGGTGAGCAAACTGATCGTGGTGGTCTTCCCGCTTCCCGACGGCCCGACGAGGGCGACGGTCTTTCCTTTCGGAATGGTGAACGATACGTTCTTCAAAACGGGTTCGTCTTCCTTATACGCAAACGTGACGTTGTCAAACCGTATCTCGCGTTCAAACCGAACCGGTTTTTTTTCTGTAGGGGTATGTTCAGACGGCAGGTCGAGGATATCGAAGATACGTTTGAGCGACACCGATGCCTGCTGAATGTTGCGGATGTTCTCGGCGATCGCCATAAGCGGTTCAAACAACCTGCGGCTGTAATCGATGAACACCACAAGCGTGCCGAGCGTAACGGCTCCTGCGATGATACCCGGCGCGAGCATTTTTATGATCACTATGATAAGCACCGTGCCGATAAGGAACTGCAGAAATCCGAAAAATGAATACTCGAGCAACGATGCTTTTATTTCATACCCGCGTTTTTCACGTGCCTTTTTATCAAGAATCCCTAAAACATGTTTTGCACGATCGTATAATTGAACGAGGAATATCGCCTGCATATACTCCGTGAGAATGCCGACGATATCGGCATACAGAACGCGGATCTTTTTATAAAATTTGCGCATATAGCCGAACACGATAAAAATGATCGTCATCACAAACGGCACGGGGATCAATAGGTAGGTAGCGAGTGTGGGATTCATGTAAAAGAATATCACAAACATCCCCACGAAGAACAGCACGTTGCTCATTATCATAAGTGCAACGCGGGAGAACAGTTCTTTTACCCGTTCGGTGTCGCCTTCCACGCGTGCCATAAGTTCGCCGACCTGGTGTTTGTCGAAAAAGGACACCGGTAGTTCCAACAGATGCTTAAAAATATCGTTTTTGATGCGGATGACCACATTCAGTCCGAGTTTGGCAATGATGATCGTCTCGAAATAGGTAAATACTCCCATCACGATCACCACGCCGAGATAAAGAACGCCGAAAAGGATCATATCGTTCATGTTTTTGTCTTTCATGCTGACGTCAATGATATGACGCAGTATGAGCGGGCCGGCCAATTGCCCGAATGAGACAAAAAGCATCAGGATAAACCCGATCGCGAATTGGCCTTTATAAGCATTGATATACGGCCAAAGCCTTTTCAGATAACGAAGTAATGTGTTAAACCGTGACATAACGAACTCCTTATGTATAATAATAGTGTAAACGTGATCGTTTGTTGCAACCGGATCGGTCTGATATGTAAAGATTTACTTCTTCATCGCTTCTTCCTAATAAATTTGTCCATTTACTATACCTAAAAAAATACGGTGCGCAAGAGATAATTTTCAATATTTTGGGACAAATCAAAATTTTATTAAGTGCAAGTGCTGTTTAGTGTCCTGAAATATCCGACAATTAAGATCACCGGAGGGATTTGTAATAAGCCGATTACTGTTTTTTGTTAATATTGATCATGGTATTGTTGCCGATATACGATTTGAAGATGATATTTTCGGTGTTTTCTAGGTCTCGCATTTTTGCAAGGATCGTTTCGATCTCTGCCAATGCAGTGTTAACGGTGGCGATATGCTTTTGTGTAGCCACATCTTCTAAATTCAGTTTTCCGGTGATGAGACCGAATGCGCCTTTGATGACGGAAAGCGGTTGTTTGATCTCGTGATTTGCCGTTACGGCCATCGCAAGGGCGGTGTTTTTCTGTTCATTACCAAGCGCCTTTAATTCCGCTTCTTTGCGTTCGGTGATATCTTTTGTAACGCTGATGATAAAACGCTTGCCTTGAATAGTGATGATCTTTGCAGAAATTAGCCCTATCAAGTGTGTTTTGTCTTTTCTGAAAAGTATTGCCTCGTGATTAAAAACAGGGTTTTCGGCAGTAAGAGCCTTCACAAAGGTATCGCGGTCTTTAGGGTCGCTCCAAATTGAAAGTTCGGTAGTCGTCTTACCCAAACAATCTTCGGAGGTGTAGCCGGTAAGCGTTGTAAAACTTTTGTTGATATTTATTATTCTGCCATCTTTATAATTACTTACTAAAATGGCATCCGGAGAGGTATCAAATATCGTTGCAATATGTTCCGATGCTTCCTGATATTCAATGCGAATTCGGTGATTGACCATAGTTATAAGCGCAAAAGGCAGGACAATAGCCTCCAGATAGGAGGAGAACAGTGTCATTACCTGCAATAAAGACGGATCAAAAAAATGAACGGTGTTCGGATAAATGATAGTGACCATACAGCGAAATCCGTAAAAAATGCCGTAGATAAAGAGTAGAAGCGACAGGAATTTAGATGATGACAATATGCTTCGCGGAGCATGTTTGAAGACGCCGTAAGATCCAGTCAATGCTACGATAGCGGCTACCAAAGAAAAAAATACGATACGGGATGAAATATCATCGTTAAAAAAAGTATAATATCCGATCACCGCATGTCCGATGATGTTGAGGGTCAATAACGGAACCAACGATGTTTTTCTGTTAAAAAACCTCATACAGCCGATATAGACAAAAATGATCCCGAGAATAAGAAGGAAGTTTGACAGAACGATCGTGTAATTCCGAATCGATGAAATATCGCGCATCAACAGCATAAGAGAGCCTACGGCAATTACGGCAAATCCCGCAAGCCAGTAATTCAAGCCGTTGTAGGCTTTATTGATCTTATAATGGATATAGAGGATTATAACCTGAAGGATGTTGGTTACGCTTAATAATAATGTCAACGTGCGCAAATCGATATGCATTTTTTTCTCCACGTGTCCGTTGATCGTTTTCACGCTGAACGAACGGTGCTTAACAATTATGATAACCTCCGTAAAATAACTTGTCAATTTATAAAATATGTTCAAATACCTTTTGATCTATTTGGGTTCAATTCCCCGAAGTTAGCTTCGGCTTTTTGAACTAATAAGACGAAAACCGGAAAATAAGAAAAAAGGGATG
>CAZIJP010000164.1:0-5365 GCA_964539615.1 uncultured bacterium | reverse complement strand
GGGGCCGCTCATTCATAATCCGCAGGTCGTTACATTATTAGATGAAAAGGGCGTACACGTCATCGAATCTGCCGACGCTCTCGAAACAGGCGATATCGTGATCATACGGTCGCATGGGATCACAAAAGAATTGGAAGCTGCAATAAACGCTAAGGGCGCCCACGTTATCGATGCAACATGTCCGTTTGTAAAAAACGCCCAACGGCGAGCGGAGTATCTTTATAAGAACGGATATGAGGTCATCATTTTCGGTGAGGAAGAACATCCCGAAGTGCATGCCATATTGAGTTACACTGATTATCAAGGCATAGTTGCCGCCGATGAAAATGATGCCGTTTTTAAAACGAAAAAGGTCGGCATCGTGTCTCAGACGACACGCAGTAAAGAGCATTTCGCAGCATTATGCGGGAAAGCTGCCGAGGTCTCATCCGAGGTTCTTTTGTTCAACACAATATGTGATGCAACGGAAATGCGTCAGAAGGATGCGCTCGACTTGGCGCGAAAAGTTGACTTCATGATCGTGGTTGGCGGGAAGAACAGCGCTAATACCCGCAAACTTTTTGAATTAGTGTCAAAAAAAGTGCCTGCAATTCATATTGAGACCGAAAAAGAGCTTGATTATTCAAAATTGATGCACTATAATGCGGTGGGTATAACCGCTGGAGCGTCTACGCCGGATTTCATAATCGACAACGTTGCAGCGTACCTAAAAAAAATTCCATATGGGGGGTAATCAGGTATGAGTGATGAACTGAACAGGAACATTGATGGCGAACCTGAAAAGAGTTTTGAGGAGTTATTGAACGAATCGTACAAGACACCTCTTCAAAACGGCACGATCGTAGACGGAACGATCGTAAAAATTCTTCCGAACGAAGTGCTTATCGACATCGGCTACAAAGCGGAAGGAGCGGTGAGCCTCGATGAATTCGATGAACCTGAATCTCTGAAGCTCGGCGACAGCGTGCGTGTCGTACTCGAATCGACCGAGGATCACGAAGGAGTTATCCAATTATCGAAGATCAAAGCGGATTTCATCGAAGCCTGGGAAAAACTTGAAAAATGCCTGAGCGACAATGTGATCATCAAGGGTACTGTGAAGAAACGCGTTAAAGGCGGTTACATCGTCAATATTGGCGTACCGGCTTTCCTGCCTGCTTCTCAGATCGATACCAAGATGGTAAAAGACCTCGATGCTTTCGTCGGTCAGAAGATCGATGTGAAGATCTTGAAAATGAACAAAAAACGCCGCAATATCGTTGTATCTCGCCGCGTTGTGCTTGAAGACCGCGTTAAGAGAGCCCGCGAAGACATCGACAACAAAATTCACGTCGGTGCAATATTGCGCGGTAAAGTTAAAAATATCACCGATTTCGGTGCTTTCATCGACCTCGGCGGTATCGACGGCCTTCTTCATGTGAATGATATTACATGGGGAAAAGTAGCTCATCCGACAGAAAAACTGCAGGTTGGCGAAGAAGTGACCGTTAAAGTGCTCGATTTTGATGAAAAGAACAATAAAATATCCTTAAGCCTTAAAGCTCTCGAACCGAATCCCTGGGATTCAGTTACCGAGAAATACCGTGAAGGCGATATCATCGAAGGCCGCGTTGTGTCTCTCGTAGAATACGGCGCATTCGTTGAGATCATCCCCGGTGTTGAAGGCCTTGTTCACATCTCTGAGATGTCATGGAACAAGAGCATCAAGAATCCGAACCAGCTTGTAAAAGAAAGCGAGATCATTAAGGTCAAGATCCTGAAAATGGAACCTCAGAACCGCAAAATATCTCTCGGTATGAAGCAGGTTGAGGATGACCCGTGGACGCTTGTCATGGATAAATACAAAGAAGGCGATGTTATCAACGGCGAAGTGAAGAATGTTACCGATTTCGGCGCATTCATCGAGATCGAGACCGGCATCGAAGGCCTTCTCCATGTATCCGATATCGCTTGGGAACGCATTGAAAAGCCGCAGGATATCTTGAAGAACGGCCAGAAAATGCAGGTCAAAATATTAAAATTCAACCCGGCTGAGCGCAAAATAGCTTTGGGTATGAAACAATTGCTTCCTGATCCTTGGGAAGAAATGGAAGTTAAATTCAACGTCGGCGATACTTTGAAGGTCAAGATCGTTCGCATCACCAAGAACAATGCGATCTGTAAAATGGACAACGGCGTAGAAGGTTTCCTTGCCATCTCCCAGCTCGACACCGAACGTGTTGAAAAGATCGAAGATTTCGTGAATATCGGTGATAACGTGACCGTTCGTATCATCAAGATACTCAAAAAAGAACGCAAAGTGGATTTCAGCCTGAAAGCGATCAAAGAAGACGAGACCCGCGAAGCAGTGGAAGCCGTCAATCAGCAAGCTGAGACAGCCAAGAAAAAGACCCCGAGAGCAAAAAAAGAAACTGAAGAGACCGACAACGAATAATCGAAAGGGGGCGCAACGCCCCCTTTTTTTATGTATCAACAACTCATTTTACAAGAATTAAAAAAACATTTTTCCGAAGCACGTTCCGATCTGTACTATGATTCGCCCTGGCAGCTTTTTGCCGCGGTGATCTTATCGGCTCAATGTACGGATAAACGCGTAAATATCGTTACCGATACGCTTTTTAAAATGTATCCGACCGTGAGGGATTATCTCACGTTAGATTACGGATCACTTGAAACGATCATCGCAAGCACGGGGTTTTACAGGAACAAAGCCCGGCATATCATTGATGCGGCGCATATAATCGTTGATACGTTCAACGGCGAAGTTCCGCTTACCATGAAAGAATTATTATCTTTACCCGGCATTGGGCGTAAAAGCGCAAATGTGATAATGACCGTTTATGCAGAACCTGAAGGGATCGTAGTAGATACGCATGTGATACGTATTGCCGAGAGGTTATTGCTTTCTAAATCAAAAGATCCCGGCATTATCGAACATGACCTTGTCAACTATTTCGACCGCAAGGACTGGCCGTATATCAATCAAGCGCTTGTGTTGTTCGGCAGGTATATTTGTAAGGCCCGTAACCCCGAATGCGACAACTGTTCGCTGCAAAGGATGTGTAAGCTTCATGGCGCAGTATAAACGGATCGTGGTGATTACGTTCATTTGTATCAGTTCATTGTTGTTTTCCGCGGCAAAGACCTTGGTCGACCTTCCGCAAACAGGGATAGTGAAAGAAGTCTACGACGGCGATACCGTGTTACTGTCAACAGGGCAATCGGTGCGTTATTTAGGTATCGATACAACTGAGATCGGCGAAGAATTCCACGGAAAAGCATCGGAACTCAACCGATCGCTGGTAATGGGTAAAAAAATACGATTAGTGTATGATAAAGAGACCGTCGATAAATATAAACGCCTTCTTGCCTATGTTTTTGTGACCGTTGACGGGAAAGAGATCTTTGTGAACAAACGCATGATCGAAGAAGGGTACGCCGTGATATATAAAGGGAAACCTTCGAATCGTTATTATAAAGAGCTATTGTTGGCGCAACAGACCGCGATCAACAACAATAAAGGTTTCTGGCCGCTGCATCTACTGGAAACTGAAAATGTATATATCGGGTCGAAAAGCTCATATGTGTTTCACAGAAAAAATTGCCGAGGCATAAAAAATATGAATCCGGAAAACAGGGTGGAATTCACATCAAAAAAAGAAGCTCTTTTGCAGGGATATTCGCCGTGCAGAAGCTGCAAACCGTAAGAAAGGACAGATATGACCCCGTATACGCTTATTACCGGCGCGTCAAAGGGATTGGGACTGGCATTGGCTCATGAATGTGCCGCACACGGTCAGCACCTCATACTTACGGCACGCACGTTCGATCTTTTGGAAAAAATAAAATTTGAATTTGAAAAACGCTACAATATAAGCGTAGAGGTGATATCGGTCGATCTTACCAAACAGGGTGCGGTAGCAGAGATCAAGCGTTTTTGCGATGACAACAACTATGTTGTGAATGCATTGATAAATAACGCGGGATTCGGCAATACCGGCGAATTCGCTGAGACCGAGATGGCGCGTGACCTTGATATGGTGCATGTGAATATTTCGGTATTGACAGAAATGACGAAATTGTTCCTAAAAGACATGAAGACAAGAAAAGACGGCAGGATCATGAACGTGGCGTCTACGGCGGCGTTTCAGCCGGGGCCGTACGGCTCGGTCTATTATGCGTCAAAAGCGTATGTGTACAGCTTCTCCTGCGCTTTACATGAAGAACTGAAGGGAACGGGTGTATCCGTGACGGCATTATGCCCGGGGCCGACCGATACGGATTTTTTTAAAGAAGCGAAAATGGAAGCATTGAAACTCAAGCGCACGCATATGATGTCGGCGGAAGCGGTGGCAAAAGCCGGATTCAAAGCCATGATGAAAGGCAAACGTGAATGTGTGCCCGGATTCAAGAACAGATTTCTCATCTTCGCAGGAAAACTGGCACCGATGGGCATTACGCTCAAAGCAGTGAAATGGATGATGAAGGAATAATAAACATGTCTGATACTGTTTGGTTATCTAGTTGTAAAAGGTTTATTGCATTTTTTGATATACTAGGATTTAAATATTTTGTTCAAAATCATGATATCTCAGAAGTTCAGAAGTATATGAATGCAATTCTTATACATTTAAAATCCATTGAAAAAGTATCAGGAGAAATAAAAATCATTTTTTGTTCAGATTCAATATTTATTTTAACTCCCGACGATACTTCAAACTCATTAGAGCATTTTATTGTAACAATTACTGGCTTCATAGCTTCATGTATACATAATGGGATACCTTTAAAAGGGGCGATATCATATGGTGATATTTGTATTGAATGGAATAACGAAAAAACGATAATATTTGGTAATCCTGTCATTAATGCTGTAAATAGTCATGATAATTTAAAAATAATAGGGTGTATTGTTGACGATTATTTTTTTAATAAATGTACCCTGATGAAAAAAGAAAATGTAACATTAGTTAGATTTTTAGATGATATTGTGAAATGTGAAATATCTTTGAAAGATGACAAAGATGATAGCGTTGATATGAAAAAAGAAGCAATTATTATTAATTGGATTCCTTTTATGAAGGAACAATTATTGAATAAAAAATGTATAGATAAAGACTTGGTGATCTTATCAAATATCAATAACATGAAGCGAAATTCACCGAAACATTCACACAAGTACTATTTAAACACAATTGATTATATCCAGAGTATTTTAAATAAAAATTCAAAAGTATAAACGTAATGAGTATTCAAAACATAAAAAAGGCACGCTTTCGCGTGCCTTCGTGATTTCTATAAATACGAGTATTAACGCAGGATGTATGAACGCAGGGGCGGGAAACCGTTGAAGTATATCGAGCAG
>CAZIJP010000163.1:0-5372 GCA_964539615.1 uncultured bacterium | reverse complement strand
TTGACAAAGGCGTGAGATCGAAATGGGGAACAAAGACCCAGCAAAAACTTACCCGTTCGATAAAACTGAAAGACCTCAAACCGCAGATCAGTTTTTCAAGCGACGGCGTGTTCCTTCCCTCTTCAAACAGCCAGACGCTTCGTTTCCAGACCGTTAATGTGAAAAATGTCAATGTTGAGATCAAAAAGGTTTTCGAGAACAACCTCGGACAATTCCTCCAAACAGAATCGCTCTCCAGCATCCGCGACCGCAATACCGATTTTGACGATTATTATGTCGGTCGTGTTGGCGTTGTGGTGTGGTCAAAAAAACTGGCTATCGGCGATCAGAAAAACACCTGGCAACAGCATGAGATCGATATAAAAGACCTCTTGAAAAAAGGCGATAAAGCACTGTATCTTGTGACGATATATTTCAATTCCGACGATATGATCTATCAAACAGGCTCCAGGTCGGACGAATACTATGAAGACTCCTATTATTCAGACCCCGAATCCGACGGGTATCTTTATCGGCACGGCAGGATCTATAAACCGGTTATCCAAAGCGACATCGGCCTGACGTATAAAAAAGCCGGTAATAAACATCTGGTATTCGCCGCAGATCTGATAACGGCAAAACCGCTGTCCGGCGTGAAGGTCTCGTTATTTACCTATCAGAACGAAAAGGTGGATACGATGGAGACCAACGCAAACGGGTTTGCTGACTTCCCCAATCCGCAAAAAGAGATCTATTATGTCGTGGGTGAAAAAGATACATCTCGCACTGTCATAAAATGCAATGAAATGAACTGGAATCTCTCCACCTTTGATATCGGCGGTGAAAAACTGCAGGCATCCGGCATCAAAGCGTTCATCTATACGGAGCGAGGCGTTTACCGGCCCGGAGATCCGATCAATTTCAGCGTGATCGTCCGTAATGAAAAGAACACCTTCCCAGACGGCCACCCGGTGACCGTGAAGATCTATAACCCGAAAAACCAGCTTTTTCACAACCAAACTCAGACCACCGCAAAGAACGGGCTGTATGTATTCCCGTTCACGACGCGCCAGGAAGACATGACCGGCAATTGGCGTGCAGATTTTGCCGTGGGCAGCGATGTGTTCTCGCATACCTTTAAAGTGGAGACCGTCGTCGCCAACAGGTTGCGCATCAATGTGGAACCGTCAAAACAACGCTTGAACAATGCCGACACCGCGTTGGATATTAAGGTTGTCTCGCAATATCTTATGGGTAATCCGGCATCCGGTCTAGAGACAAGTGTCACCGTTCGCGTTGATGATCTCGAAAAAAAATTCAAGTCATACCCGGGATACCGTTTTACCGATATCGCAAGTCAATTCACGCCGTTGGAAAACATCATTTTTGACAGTTATCTGAATGAGAACGGCGAAGCGCTGGTAAACTGGTCAGTCCCCGATTTTAATAAACCGCCTTCTGCATTATCGGCAGAGATCGAGACCCGCGTTGTTGAAAACGGCGGACGCGGCGTGGTCCGATCGGTGTATGTGCCTGTTGATCCGTACCCGTATTATGTCGGCCTTGAAAAACCGGCACCCGGCTCGCAGTACGGCACAATAGGTTCCGCCATGTCTTTTAAAACGGTATGCGTGAATCCGTCCGGAAATCCCGTTTCCGGCAGAACGCTTACCTATACCATCTATAAAAACTCGTACTACTGGTGGTGGGAATACGACGAAGGCTCCGACCGCCATTTGCGGTTCAAATCCGACAACCACACCGAGAAGGTCACACAAGGCACCGTCACATCCATGAGCGTACCTGCTACGGTCAAGTTCATCCCGGAATTCTGGGGCGAATATCTGCTTGAGGTACAGGATGAGGACGGGCATATTTCCAGCCAATTCTTCTCGGCATATTATTGGGGCGACAACTCAGCCGCACGCAAAGGCGACGATATCATCACCGTCAAAACAAATCGCAGCAAATACCGTCCCGGTGAGACTGCTGTAGTATCCTTCCCGGCTCCTGCCGAAGGCATAGCGCTTGTGAGCGTTGAAAAAGGCAATACGATCCTCTTTGCTCAACCGTATCCCGTTACTTCAACGGAAGGCATGATGCGGGTCAATGTAAAGATAACGGAAGCGATGCTGCCGAACGCCTATATCAGCGTATCCATCATTCAACCGCACGAACAGACGAAAAATGACCGTCCGATGCGCATGTACGGCATTGTGCCTGTTGAAGTGGAAGATGCCGGCACGCATCATTACATCACGCTCTCCACGGCAGATCGCCTCGAGCCCAATAAACCGTTCACCGTCGATATCCAGACTGCAGACGGCCAGCCGACGCAATGCACCGTGGCTGTGGTTGACGAAGGCCTGCTTGATCTGACCGATTTCCGCACTCCCGATCCGTGGAAATGGTTCTTCAGGCGTGAGACCTTGAGCGTAACGAGCTTTGATATGTATGATCATGTAATCGGCGCCAATAAAGGCGATATTTTCAAACGTTTCTCCGTGGGCGGCGACATGGATTCATACCGCCTTGGTCAGCAGGGAGATAAAACGCAGCGATTCAAACCTGTCTGCATGTTCAAAGGTCCGATCACTACCGATGCGTCAGGGCATGCGTCCGTAAACTTTGAAATGCCCAATTATATCGGCTCGGTACGGGTAATGGTAATAGCTGCCGATAATAACCGCTACGGCAATGTTGAAAAAGCGGTGCCCGTAAAAACACCGCTTATGATACTGCCTACCCTGCCGCGTTTCCTGGGTGCAAATGACGAGATCAAGATCCCGGTGACCGTATTCGCAGCACAGGATGATGTAAAGGATGTAACCGTGACCATAAGCGCTACCGGCCCGGTCACGCTGCTCGGTGAAAAAACAAAAACGGTCACATTCACCAAACAAGGCGATAAGGACCTGACCTTTGCCTTGAAAGCACAACCTGCGCTCGGGAAAGCAGTGATCACCATCACTGCCGTTTCGGGCTCATATATATCAAAGGAAGAAACTGAGATCGGCGTTCAACCGCCTGCTCCGAGGATGTTTGACAGCATCACGAAAGACGGGAAACCCGGTTCAAAGCTCACATTCACCGTGCCCGACAAAGGCGTGCCGGGATCGAACACGGCTGTTGTGCGTATATCACGCATGCCGAAACTGAACATCGGCCGCAGGCTTGAATGGCTTATTCATTATCCGTACGGCTGTGTGGAACAGACCACCTCATCGGTATTCCCGCAACTGTATCTGAAAGATATTGTCAAAACATCCGATGCACAGGGAAGAGACATCGACCGTAATATCAATGCGGCGATCAAGCGCCTTTCCCGTTTCCAGCTATCCTCGGGAGGTTTCTCCTACTGGCCGGGTTCTCAGGACGTAAGCATATGGGGTACCAATTATGCCGGCCATTTCCTGTATGAAGCGAAGCAAAAAGGCTATGATGTGCCCGAAGAAATGATCGACAGATGGCTGAAATTCCAGAAATCCCGTTCGGTATCCAGCAAGGACTCATTGACGGAACGTGTCTACCGGCTGTATCTGTTGGCATTGGCGGGCGCTCCGCAAATGGGCCCGATGAACATCATCCGTGAGAACGAGCAGAAGAACCTTTCCAATCTTGACCGTTGGCTCCTCGGCGGTGCGTATAAACTCGCCGGTTCAGAAAAAGTAGCATTGGAACTGATCCGTAGCGCAGTGTTCCATGTGAAAGAATATTATGAGTTCGGCGGCACTTACGGCTCGGCTATGCGCGACAAGGCAATGATGCTCGACGTATTGGTTAATTTCCAGGATTGGAAAAACTGCCGCATGTTGTTTGACGAACTTGCCGCACGGCTTGACACCTATGACTGGTATTCAACTCAGACCATCGCCTACTCGTTATTGGCAATGGGTAAATACATGAACGTGCTTTCAGGTGACCCGAACGAGAAAAAACTCCTCGATGGTACGCTCACCTTACCGGACGGCACAACGGTACCATTCTCTACTGAAAACGTGACCTGGTCGTATCCGATCGACAAAGGATTCGGCAAGACGGTGACCGTGGCATTATCGACCAAGACCAATATACCGACGGCATTCGTATCGCTTGAATGGAGCGGTATACCCAATGTTTCTTCGCTGCCGACCATGTCCAGCAATCTGGCGCTTTCCATGGAATTCATCAACGAAGAAGGTGTTGCGGTGAATCCGGCATTGACGACACAAGGCGACAGGTTCTGGGCGCATATCACCGTTACACGCACCGATAAGAACAACTATGCGCTTGAGAACTGTGCGCTGGTGCAAATACTGCCGACCGGTTGGGAAATTGAGAACACCCGTCTTTCCGGTGAAGACACTCCGTCGTGGGCGGAAGGATTGATCCTCAACCGCGAATCGTATACTGACATTCGCGATGACCGCGTGATGTGGTTCTTTGATTATCCGCGCAATATAAAACGCCTCGACTTCATCGTGAAGATCAACGCTGTAACCGCCGGCACATTCGCATTGCCGTCAACGCTGGTGGAAACAATGTATAACAACGACTTCCGCGCCGTATTGAGCGGCAAACAGGTCATCGTTCAGAAGAAAGACTAGCAGTTGCTGAAATACAATTAAAGAAAGGGCAGGTGAAAACCTGCCCTTTTTCATTTTTTTTCAAAGTTTATAGAATTACATATAATCCATACACTATTATACCATTTCGTCGAATTATATGTGCCATTGCCTTTTTGAATATTATAAAATATTTTGTTTTCAGATATTTTTTTATTTGGTAACTCTTGTGGATTAGTTATTTCAAATGAAGTCAAATTTTTCACTAAGCTATATTCATTCACAGATATCCATATATGTAGCGCAGTATTATCAAAATACAACCCTTTTAATAATATAATGTAACCATTTCTCTTATCTGAAGGATTATATCGAAGATTTGGAAATTCTACACTATCAATATATAATGACATTGCGTCTTTCCCGTTTAAAATTTTTATTGAATCAATTTCTTCATATGTATATTTATTTCTATCAGTTCGCTCAATATGTATATTTATTTGAGAATGATGTTTAAATTGTTCTTCGCGTTCATAACCGGTTCGGTAATTTGTCCATTGATCACTACACCATTGCTGCTCTATAGGTACATACATAGAAACTAGCAAATATTTGTCATAATATTTTACTAATCTATAAAGAAATCCCTTCCATCCCCACCCTATTTTCCCGTCTTTCATTTTCACTTTAATCCATGAATCGGTGATCTTCTCACCATTGAAGTCGATCGTCGATTGATTGGCTGAAGTCTCTCCTGCACATTCAACTTGTTCGCCGAGCTTGATAGTTGCGATTACTTTCCCGTTGAGATCAGGCGTCTCGCGTATACGAAGCACATCCACGAATGGA
>CAZIJP010000162.1:2300-5629 GCA_964539615.1 uncultured bacterium | reverse complement strand
GAAACGGATTCCAGTTCCTCTACTGAAACTTCTTTCAATCTGTTTTTAAATTGAAGGATACCTGTGAATGCTTTTTCGAGTCTTTTGTATTGTCCAAGTTTGTGTCGTTTCATTGCACATTCAAGTGGGAAGTTTTTTGAAACTTTACCAATATCAACCATACTTAAAACCCAATTAAAAGGTGATATGATTCCAAGTGTTCCGAAAAGAAACTCATCCAGTTTCTTCGCAGTCTGCTTTGCGTTCTTTCCTGCAACCATAATACAGAACAAAAGGAACTCTTCAAGCTCCGCTTCTGTGCGGTTGTAGTTGGTGATTTGGGTTGGGTCGATCATGGTTGGTTGGTTATTGAGCGAGAATAGTATTAGGTTTTTACAATTTCGTCAAGATGTTTCTTCATCTTTTTGAAAACTACTTTATGAAGTCCTTTGTATTTTTTTTCAATCAATGGTAATACAACATTTCTACTCCAATTACGCATCAATGTCAAGTCGGAATTTAGATCGTCTTCCATTGCATATTGTGTGAGATTGTGATATTCCAGATAACGAAGAAACTCGATTTTCTTGTTTAGCAAGAATGGACGAAATACGGAAACTTCTGGATACTTGCAATAAAATTGAATTGGAATATATTCTGGTGTTCCTTTGAGGAAATTGAGAAAATATGATTCTACACAATCATCCAGATGGTGTGCTGTGCAAATATAATTGTAATTGTATTTTTTTGCAAAGCTACGAAGCAAATCATATCTGACTTTCCTGCAAAAGTCTTCTTTACTTCCTCTCTCGTATTTTTCCTTGGTTGTTAAAATGCTATATGGGATAGAAATAGCCTTACAGAAGTTTTCCACCTTGGTTGCAATCTCATCATCTTGTGGAATGAATTTGTTATTAACATGAACCGCAACAAAAGGAAATCTTTTTTCAGTTAAGAACTTACAAGCCGCAATACTATCCACTCCACCAGAAAGAGCCAGAATGAATTTTGTATTTGGAAAGTATTTTTTGTTGAAGGTTAGCATTTTTAGAGTTGAACCTATATTTTATTTAATTTGTATCTTAAAAGGATAAATAATTATATGGCATTATCAGAAGAACACAAGAAAAAAGTATCAGAAGGAAGAAAGAAATGGTTGAAAGAAAATCCAGACAAACATCCTTGGAGATCACACAATAAATTTAAATCCAAACCATGCGAAAAGGCAAAAGAATTTTTGAGATCACTTGGAATATCTTTTATAGAAGAATTTGATCCACAAATAGAAGGTAGGAATTTTTCGATAGATATAGCCATACCAGAAAAGAAAATTGCAATAGAAATCAATGGAAACCAACACTACGAAAAAACAGGTGAGTTGAAACCATATTACAAAGAAAGAGAAATGCTACTGGAATCTAATGGTTGGATTGTTTATGAAATACATTATAGTGCTTGTTTCAAATTAGAAAAATGGGCAGATTTTGTAAATCAATTAAAAAATAGTCCTGTTAAAGTTCAATTTGATTATTTTTCTTATGTTCCAAAAGAAAAGAAAAAATGGTTTTGTATAAATTGCGGAATCTGTGTAAAAAGAAATTGCAAAAAATGTGTTGATTGCCGACCTTCAAAAATTGAAAAAGAAACAAAAATTAAAACTGGAATTTCTAATATAAAATTTTGCATATCATGTGGAAAAAAACACAAATCTAAAACGGATTTTTGTAGAAAATGTAAATCAAATGTAAATGCAAAAAATGTTTGTATCTGTGGAGAATATAAACACTATAAAGCAAAAAATTGTTTAACTTGTTCTAAATTAAAACGAAGAAAATCAGAAAGACCAACAAAAGAAGAATTGGAAAAACTTATTTGGGAAAAACCTTTTACTGAATTAGGAAAACAATTTGGGGTATCTGATGTTGCAGTTAAAAAATGGTGCAAAAGATATGGAATAACTAATTATCCGTCACATTCTTATAGAACTAAAAGTTATTTTAAATCTATCAATAATTTTTAAAGTGGTGTCCCTGCCAGAATTTGAATCTGGTCGAAATCTTTAGAAGAGATTTATGCTATCCGATTACATCACAGGGACTTATTAAAGTGGTTCTCGCGTCCAGACTTGAACTGGAAACCCAAAGTTTATGAAACTTTTGCTCTAACCGATTGAGCTACGCGAGAATTTAAACTGGTGTCGAAGGAGGAACTCGAATCCTCACGCCATTACTGGCAACGGATTTTCTTACTACTATAACTTTCGTTACCAGATTCGTCAGTCAGCGTATCGACCGCTCTGTTCAATCCTTTCGGGATTTACTTTTCTCAATCTGTTTGTAGTCTGGACTTTACCTTAACCATTGCTTTCGCTTTAGGTTCTTGCCGTCAAGTCTCTACACCTTCATCTCTCGATGCTTGGCTCGGTATTAGGAGTTTAAACCCTTCACCGAATTTGACAAGTTACATTTGAAAGGTTTCCCAATCAAAGCTCAAATTTCTTCAAGTCCGTTGTGTCTGCCATTCCACCACTCCGACATACTAAATTGGTAGCGGGTGATAGAATCGAACTATCCTAAAAGTGCTTATGAGACACTTGAGTTCGCCAGAACTCTAACCCGCAATATAATCTATCAAAAATCTATTCCAATATTTATAGGCTTGGATAGCCTTATTCGATTTTTTTAGCGGGATCATCGAGAACCTCTTTACTATACCATCCATCTTATACCATCACCCTTAACTTGTCAATTACTTTTTACATCAATTTCAACTTTTGACCAACAGAAAGTTTATTCGTGTCTTTGATGTTGTTAAGCAACTGCAATTTCTTTCCATTTACTTTATACCTTGCAACAATCTTGTCGAATGTGTCACCCTTCTTCACCACATATTCTTTTGTGTATTGTGGAAAATCTGGATTGGAATTTGTTGGAACTTTCCTCTTAATCATTTCCTTTGGAAATGGTGTTGGTTTTGGTTTGGGAGTTGGAGTAGGAGTTGGTTCAGCAGGTTTCGCATCACTCACTCCGACAACAGGAGCATTCTCCAAGAACTTCTTATCTTCCACAGCAACCGCTCTTGCCTTCGATGCGGATGACATCATAATAATCCCTACAACTACTGCTATGTGCAATCCTGCTACTACTGCTACCGCACCCTTCATTGAAAGGGAATTTGTATCTTCACCAGCATCCTCTTTCGAGAACTTGTTTTTGATTTCCGCAATTTTGTTTAGAATGATATTTTTCATTTTGAATTTTGTGAATGTTTAATAATTTGAAAAAAGGAAAAAAGTGGAAGGAGGAAACCACTCCTCCTTCCACTCAACCAACCACTACCAATTCTTCTTT
>CAZIJP010000162.1:0-2200 GCA_964539615.1 uncultured bacterium | reverse complement strand
ATGGAGCAGAAGTGCAATCCATAGGAGCAGGTTCGATCCTTGTCCTCATCGACTTTGTTGCGAAGCATCTCGCAAACATCACCGACTTGGTTACGAAATGTTCCAGAGTGAATGTCGAAATAGTTTGATCGAACATTCTTAAATGCGAGGAAGCATCCATCTTCCGTAATAGGAAGCTCGCCAGCTTCAAGAAAATCATACAATTCATTGACTGCACGATGGGAAGGATTCTGCATGAGGTTCTCCAAGAACTTCACAAGAGGTTCAAATGGGAGATTCTCACCCATGAACTTCACAATTCGCTTGGTCAGAGTATTGTGGACAACCTCACCATTGTAAAGGATTGCTCCGTTTTCAATCGTTACACCATTGGAAACATATTGGTTGACTTGCTTTGTGATATTCACAAGATCAACAAAAAGATTCCAATCCTTTTTTCGTAGAGCATTGAGAGCATCTTGATACTTTGGATGGTCATTTGCAATCGTATAAGATTGCCCATTGATAACAGCCGCAATCTTGCCGCTGTTCGTAATTGTTACCGCCGCTTGTGTGGTTGTATTAGCCATATATTTACTTTCTATTTATTTTGGTTTGTTTTGGTTTACTTGTTTTTGTCGATTTCGAGTGCCGCATCTAATGTTTTGTCGATTCCGACTTGCCATGCCTCACATGAAGCATAGAGCAACTCTACCAGTTTCGATGGGAATGTCAACTCTTTTGTTTCATCAAATTTGATATGGGATGAGAAAACATGAAACTTTTTAACACTATCCAGTTTGTTTTTAACGCCTTCGATGAAAACTCGAAACTCATTTTCATCACTCAATTCTTTAAACTTTTTGTTCTTAACGATATTGTCGATGTTTGCACGATTGAATTGTTTTGCGAATACAAGATCATCAATCTCAACATCTACAATCTTATTTTCCAGAGTATCCTTTAAAGGAGTGCTACCAAGAGCAACGAGGTGTTTTGCGTTTCCTTTGCTTACCATTACCACTTCCGTATTTTTGATTCCAAAAAATTCAATCAGATTGTTTATGGTGCTTTTGTTGTCGATGGTAGCAAGAATATCACCCTTTTTGTTTTTGATTTTAATTGGTGCAAAACCCCATCCATCAGTATCTTTTTCGATGAAGTATTTTGGTGCTACACCATTACTTAAATCAAACTTCACAGAATCCCAAGATTTATCATAGTAGTATCCAATATTGTAGATATTGATAATACCTTTTGCTCTTGTGTTTTTAGTTCCTCCTGTTACTCGATTTGCAGGAACTACTGGTGCAAGGTCACTTGTCTTGTTGAAGATCGAAGCAGGGAATCCAGCAAGCACAAGATCATTCATTTCTTTTTGAGAAACAAAATTGATTGAAATCTTGTCACTTGAGAATCGAAGGAAATTCAAGACCCTCTTGTATCCACCTTTTGCAAGATCATCAACATACCACAATGACTCGTTATCAAGCGATGGGAAACCAGATTCGTTATACTTCTTACGACCCCAAGTGCTTTTGCTAACCGATAGAAGATTGGGAGTATAAGCCTTGATAGACCTACGAGGATCAGTAATATCAATCTTATTCCACAATACTTTTCCGCTAACCAATTTTGAATTTAAAAAACTCCATTGGCTATTGAGCATATAGAGTGCCTTCATTGCATCCAATAGGTTTGCAGAGTTTTTAATTGTATCCTCAACCTTGGAAACAAAATCGCTTTTTACCAATTCGATTTTGTCATTGAGTGCCTTGAGAGTAAATTCACTATATGCGAGGGATTCACGCGAAGGAGTGATTTCCAATTCACCAAGATTGAAGTTGATGACAAGACCTGCTTTCCTTACAATGTCTTGGTTTTCATAGGATAGTTGGTATGTCTCAATGGGGTATGCCACATTGCCCATGAGTGCAACTGAATGATTGAGTTTGTTGTAACTCTGCCAGAAGCTACCAGAGAAATTGACACTCTCAATATTCCAATCAATTTTTCCACCAAGGATGTTTGGCTTTACATCGTAGAACCTGCAAGCACGATATGTTGCATTTGTGAACTTGTCGAAATCTTGCGTCTTTACAGGAATTTGAACAGAAAGACCATTGCATTCATCTGTCTTGTCTTGTGACATGAGGGAGATCGAAGGGACTCCGCTTGCATTGAAGAAGACATTGTAGATTCGTTTTACACCATCCACAAC
>CAZIJP010000161.1:0-5672 GCA_964539615.1 uncultured bacterium | reverse complement strand
AAATAATTGATAAAAAGCTTGTTTAATTGAAATATTATTTGTATCTTTGTAAAAACTAAAAACTTATAAACTATGGCATCAAATTCTTATGTGTTCTCTTTGGAGAGAAAAATAATCGGTGGATTAATGAAATTAAAAAGGGGTGAGATAAAACCTGATGATAAAAATCTTAATCATATGTTTGAATCTATGATGAAGCTTGATTATGCTATCTATGAGGATCTATTGAAAAGGTTTGTTAAAATTATAAATAAATAAGAATGGTAAGAGAAAATATGATTGGTTATTTCTTAAGGGTTGATGATACCATAAGAACATGTAACACAAAAGAACAGGTTAATTGTTGTGAGAATTTTATTGATAATTATCTTTCCAGGTATAGAGATGTTGATGGTTGTTTTATAACCGTTAAAATATTGAGAGCAAGACTCTGTGATAAATTGGAAGAACTTCATGCTAACGTTAGATAATAAAAAACCCCTTAACAAATTATTTTCTGATAAGGGGTTATATATTTATTTTTTCAATAGTTTTGTAACTTCTTTTTCTCCGTTGAGGCATTCCTCCTCTTGTTCTTTATCCATTTGTTTTAATAGGGTTATTAATTCACCCACATGTGTTTTTTCTTCTTTGGCCAAATCTAATAATAGTTTTTGAATGTTTTTATTGGTTGATGTGTTAGCTAACTGTTCGTATAAGCTTATTGCATCTAATTCACCAATGATAGCTATCCTTAAGATTTCTCTATCTAGATTTTTATTATCTATCTTATCATAATTAATTGGGGGTGTTGATAACATTTCCAACAATTGTTGTTTTCTGTTTTCAATTAATGTTATTGCTTTATCTTTTTTAATAACTTCCATAACAGCTTTTTTTAATTCTGATTCTTTTATTTTCATATCTTTATGTTTTATATATAAATATAAGGGAATTAATTAATATAGAAACTTGGTTTATGATTTCCTCTAACATGGTTTAAATCCATTGTTGTTAAGTTATCAAACTTATCAGTTAAAATACTAATATTTTCCAATGTTTCTCCACTAATAGCTTTATATAACTCTGAATATTTTGGTTTGGGGGTCTTTTTGGTTTCACCAAATGCGGTTACTATTATATCATATTCATCAGGAATTTCAACAATATGTTTATACTTATCAAATAACTCCTCAACAGTAATTTCTCCACTTTCTATTGTTGGTTGAGGTTGTGTTATTGTTTCATCTGTGAGTGTTGTTTCTAAGTTGGGGTGTCTTTTCAGGTTGAATTCGGTATAGAATTTATCAGTTAGTTTTGTATATTTGTTTTTACCCGATTTTATTTCTTTTGTTATATATCCTAGTTGGGTTAAATGTTGGACTATATAATATAAAGTTCTTTCCTTACAAACTAAACTATTACATTCGTTTATAACAGTTTTATAATAATTATTTCCATTTTCCTCGAAAGATAAAATATTAAAGAGATATAATCTTTCTAATATTGATAAATTAGTTTCATCAAAAATATTATAATATTTGATAAATGTTTTTTGTTGGGGGTCTTTTTTCGTTTCCATAACTTTTTATTTTACGATTTATTATTTCTATTTTACGTTGTTATTTTAACAACCCCCGTAAAACCTCCAGGTAATTACTCCTAGAGGCAGAACTGATTTTACAGTTCAGGGTTGGTATAAAAGTCATTATACTAATATAAATATATAGAAATTTTGTAAAAGTAAAAAAAGTTTAAAAATTTTATAATATTTTTTAAAAAATATATAATATCTTGGTATTCTATAACGACAAAATGACGTTATAAAAAAACGAAAATTAAAAACGTTTTATAAATCTATACTGCATTTTTTGCAGGTATTATACTGCAAATTTTGCACATTACATACTGCATTTTTTGCAGGTATTATACTGCAAATTTTGCACCCTATTATATAATAGTACTATATTAATAATATTATATTAATTAATAAGATTAAAATATTATATTATAAAAAAAGAAATATAAAAGAAAAAAAAATAAATAAAAAAAAGAAAAGTAAAAGAAAAAAAAGGAAATGGGAAAAACCCCCCACATAAATAATTTTCTTTTAATAAAAGATAATCATCAACTGAAGATAGATTTCTTTCAACCAATCTATTTTAATTATATTCTTTTTAATGATATATATAAAAACAATACCCAATATCAACTTTTTTAAAATAATCTCTTAAATCGCTTTATTTTAATTAGAATGATTAATAACAATATACTATAACCACCAACAAGCGATAGCGTTTCTCTTTAATTATAATGTCCCCAACAAGAATGTTTTTGAAAGGGGAAAAAGCCCCGCCTAACGATTATTATATATACCTACTCCACAATCGTGGCGTGGAGGCAAGACTATTCAATCGGTTTATATTCGTAGGTTATTATTTTTGTTTTAATTTCTTTAACAAAACAATATTCTGATGGTAAACTAAAATGTTTGTAGGTTAAAAATCTTATATATTTATTTTTAATTTTGAATACCCTACAATATGTGTGGCCAACCCAATCATTGAAAACCATATTTTCTCTATAATGTGAATCGATAAACCATTCTAAATCATCATCATCACCATGGTTAATTTTCTTTAAAACATCTTTTAAATCTTCGGTTGTGTATTCTTGTACTTTATCAATATTATCTTTCAGATAACTTATAACTTGTTTTCTTAATAGTTCTTTTGCTGATAAAGCTTCTTTCTTTGCTACGTTAAATCCCATTGTGTTATTTTTTATGTTTATTTTTTCTTTTCTTTTTGTTTTTCAAACAAGTCTCTATATGTTTTTGATGGTTAGGTATATGTGCGTGTGGATCTATAAAAGGTATTTTTGGTGTGGGTATTGGTTTATATAGTATTGTAGGTATAGACGTAGAAATAAAATCAAGACATTCAACCTCTTTAGTTTCATTTGAATCTTCTGTTTTAATTTCAGTTAATGTTTTTCCAATACCTGGATTTCCTATTATACCTATTTTCATATTTAAATGTTATTAGCTGTTATTAGCTGTTATTAGTGGTTATTACTACACAATCGTGGCGTGGGATTGATTGTTATACCATTGGATGAACTTAATAACCGAATTATATGTTTTATTTATATCACAAGTTATTAACGAATTCTGAACATCTTTCATTAACTTAACACCCTCTAAAGAATATGATCCATAAAGAATTTTCCTAACAACAGGCATAAGCCAATCAAAAGAAGTATCAAATTTTGTATCTGATATATAATCGGTAAATTCATAAATACCTGTCTCCATCTCATAAACCGTATAAGGTGTATATAACCACCTCATTTCTAAAGGATATATAAATTCATCATTGATTATAGTATAACCCATATAATCAATTATTAACCTCTTATTTTCCATAGTTATATTGTTTAAATAACAGAACTTACAGGTTTTCTTAACCACGCACCCAAACTAACTGGTTTAATAGAAAGCCTAATACATAATTTAACATACCTTTCCTGATAGTTATAATTAAGGTAATATTCTATTGGGGCAACTTTGTTTGATGATGTGTCCGACAACCTTTCTTTTTTCCACGTAGCTAATAATGCTTGACCTATAGTTTGTTCTTTCATAATATTATAATGTTATACTGTAACACATTTTTTCTGTGATAACGTTATCACATCTTAAATTTTCAATATAATCACAAAACGATTGTCTTATATCACAACAATATTGGTTTTGTTTTTTATTGGATCTTCTTTGTTGTGCCAATTCTGGTTTAAACTCTTTTAAGTAATTCCAAAAACTATTACGTATTTCTATTTTTGTTTTCATAATCTTATATTTTTATATTGTTAATAACTACACAATTGTGGCGTGGGACTAAACGTCTTTCAAACCCTCAGTTATTTCATATCTAAGGTTATCATATTTATTTAACCTCTCTCTTATTGCTGTTGTTTTTATTTCAGATTCCTCGAAACTTCCCAATTCTTTTAACAAATTTAATTTTCTTTCATATAAGAAAGATAAACCGTTTAGTAATAGCTCAACCTCTTCATGGGTAAACTCAAAAGTTCTTTTGTCCATAGCTTTATATTTTAAATTAATAACTTGAGTTAACCCCCATATAGATAATATTCTGTAGGGGGTAAATTCTATTAAAAATAGAAATTATCTATTGCAATATCGAAACCTTGTAAACCGTGGATAAGTTCCACAAAATTATTATACGTGTTTTCACCTATTAAACCGTAAGTTGTTATTTTACCGTTTGTGATTTCAACACCACCCATCTCAACACCTTTAACTCTAATAGACATTAAATGTTGGTCTCTTGTTAAATCTAAATTTTCCATAACTTTATATTTTAAATTAATAACTCTTACAAATATACAAATAATAATTCATATAAAAAAACTTTTTACCAATTATTTTAACCAAAGGTCGTAAACAAATCCGTAAGGTTTTTTTAATATTTCAGATAATTTCTCAAAAATTCTTTCTCTGATAGCAGAATCACTAACACCTATATATTCATAAAAATCAAAATCACCACCGTTTTTTAGTTTGTTATATAAATCGTTGAATGTTATATCCCAATTTAACTCAACACCTAAAATATCTTCAGAATATTTGGTTAAATACCAGGTTTTTATTTCTAAAAATTTAGCACCTTTTTTCATAATTTTATATTTTTAATTAATAACTAAAGTAAAGATACAAATAATATTTCAATTAAAAAAACTTTTTACCAATTATTTTAAAATTATTTTTATTACTTGTTTTTAAACCATAGGTATTTTTTGATTTTTGATGTTGGTCCATCAAGCAGTTACATTTAAGAACATAGTAAAGATACAAATAAAAATTGGATCCACCAAACATTTTTTCATTTATTTTTATTTATTTTTTATTATTAAAAAAAGATGTTGAAATATTTTTTTATTCGAAATTAATGTTGTATATTTGATTCAAGTTATTAATCATATAAAATATTATATATTATGGAACCAAATGTAAAAGTTTTTAATCACGGAAATTATAGTGCTATAGCAAAAAAAAGAGAAGTAACAAACAGTTTTCCTACAAAACCTTATCACGTATTAATTATAAAAGCAACACCAAAAGGTAAATATAGAAAAGAAAAAATACTATATAACTACGTATACCCAACAATGGAAGATGCTATTACATACGCTGAAAAATACATAGCAGAAGTTGAAAGAATAAGTAAAAAAAGGGAAGAGGAGAAAGAGAAAAAAAGATTGTTAAATGCTGATGTTAAGGCAAGTGATTTTTATAAAGTTGGTGATATAGTTGTTAATACTTGGGGTTGGGAACAAACAAATGTTGATTTTTATGAAGTTGTTGAGGTTAAAAACAAAACAATTTTAATAAATGAAGTTGGCGGAATGATTGAACAAGGTTCGGAATATTCACACGGAATGGCTTGTAATGTTTTACCCGTTAAAGGAAATTTTATTGTTGGTGGTGATTCTTATAGATTAAGAGTTAAAAACGGTGGCACCTTATCAAATCCAGCAAGTTATTATTATATGCACAAGTGGGACGGTCGTCCAGAGTATAAAAGTTGGTATGCTTAAAAATAAATGGTTAAATATTTTTTTATTCCAAATTAATGTTGTATATTTGATTCAAGTTATTAATTAAAAAA
>CAZIJP010000160.1:0-5691 GCA_964539615.1 uncultured bacterium | reverse complement strand
ACTGGTAGTACTGAATTAATTTCAGCAATTGCCCTGGAGAACTCTCTTGACTGGCTTACCACATCAGTTAATACACCCGACAAGTTACTTAATGCTTTTGCAGCTACAAATCCGCCAAGTGTTCCAACGGCTGTAGAGATTGCATTACCTAATGACTTAGCTTTCTTTTCATTTTGCTCTAAAACAATTCCTAGCTTGTCTTCAATAACTCTTAAGCGAAAATCAATACTTTCAGCCATTGGCAAGCTCCCTTTTTATCCAAGAGTAGAGCATTAATTTTTCAAAACTTAAATCAGAGTGACTTACCGTGCAGCCAAGATCAATAACTGATTTAAACTCAAAATAATCGGAAACGTCTTCTATGGTCATCATTATAGCGTCCACTTTGTCTAGATCAACAAGAGATGATAATTGCTCTCTATCCATGTTTAAAGAATAGGCATTTATCGCATCCCTTATAAAGGCTTTTTTGTAAACGCTCCTATTAACTTATCTAAGATATTATTAGCAATATGATTTAAGGGCTGAGTCATTTCTTCGCTTAAATTATTAAGATCAGAAAAAGAACTTACACCATTCATTTCACTAAAATCTAAAAGTGGCTCAATGTTTTCCATTATAGCTATTTGCGCATCGTCTATATCACCATTAGACAATGCAAGCTTTGCGGCTTTTAAAAGCTTCATGTTTTCTAAAATAGTGGGATTCCTATACTTAAGAATCCCCATAGATGTTTCTACTTTATTCACTTTTTATTCCTAGATAAAGTTAACGTAAACGTCTTTCTCGGTAGAAGTTACATAACCTTCAAGTGTAAAGTTCACTTGTAAAAATGACTCCCCAGAAGTTGTAAAAGCTGAAACTGTAGCTTTTTGCATATACACGTTAAAGCATTTTCCACCTACAAAATTGCCACCAGATTTAGGGCCGCAAGTCATAGCAGCAGAAATACCTTCGTTTTTAATTAATGCGCTTAAAAGCTCAACATCATACTTCTTCATGGTAGCAACTACTTCCATAGTTACAGTTCTAGCAGTAGCAATCTTTTCCTTAACTCCTGTCTCTTCGCATACACAATTAATGTCTTCAACTTCTTTAGAAATTGACACACTAACAGACTGTGCACATACACAAAGATTGTCTTCCTGAGTACCGATATTAAGTTCTGCACCTTTTACGATAATCGCGTCTGTTGAATCGTAAGATGGAGTAATAGAAGAAGAATAAACTTGAGCATTGTCAGAAGTATAAGTAACTGCACCAGCATCATCAGCACTTACAACAAACCCGAGTTTAGTTCCGATAGAGTTAGCAGCGTTTGTACCAGTTAACCATAAAAGGCTTAGAATTGTTGATCCTGAAGCAATTGTAAACTTACCAGTAGTATTTGAGTAGCTAAATGTATACGTCTCAGTTGAAGCTGAAGAAAGGGAAGCATTAATAGCTTCTGCAAGCTCTACGGGAGTTTTGTATGTCTTCTCCTCAACAGATACAGAAAAAGTACCAGTATCATCTGTAACGTCTAAATATTTAGAGGTAGCAGTAACAGTAATTGGATTATAGAAATATTTTGTCCCAGCAAAAGAAAATTCTACGTTTCCAAGACCTTTAGCATCCATTGTAATGGCTGCTTCTGTTACCGTATTCCCTGCGCTTGCCTCGATAGCGTAATCATTACCAAGGTATTTAGTAATTGAGAAAGTAGGGTGTCCTGTTGGTGTCGGGATATAAAGACAAGCCTTGCCTAGTTTAGTTCCAACAGATGGAGCCGAATCAAGATTAAAGGCTAAAGTTAAATCATCCCCCGAAATAGAAGAGATGTTAGCAACTTCAAAACCACCATTCTTTTTAACAAGCAGTGCTTGACCTTGTCTAAAGCTTGCACCTAGACCACTCCCAACTTTAACAACCGAAACAGTTGACGAAGAAGCAGCACTTTGTTCTGTTGCAACAATATATTTTGACCCTAATAGTGACTCCCAAAAAATACCAGTTTGAGGCTCTTGACCCTCGATACCAGAATGACGAAGATATGCAGGATTTGCTCCCGTGGTAGCTTCTCCAACATTGATTTTTTTAGAGATACCAATATCACCAATTAATTCCTCGTTATCTACTAACTCGGGCTCCAAGGCTAACTCAGCACCCGGGCGAATAGCTATAAAATCAGTGCCTACTGAAGGCGGGAGATATACTCCAGCTGTTACTTCTTTTTTAATCGCTTGAATTGTGGCTTTTGCCTGTCCTACTGCCATAAAATATTCTCCTAAATTGTATTGCTCGTTATAATGCTAAAAGTTATTTCACAAAAAAGATATTTCTTTTCGTCAGTTACTAAAGACTGAAGACCACTAATGTCACCAATCTCTACTAGATCAATACTCTCAAGATTATTAAGGTTGTCAGGCTTGTAGAAACGATCCAAGAATAGCTGTTGGTCATTTAATAAACTAATAGTAACCGAATCAAAGCCGTCTTCCTTTCCTGCAAGACTAACAAGCTGCCTAATAAGAATAAAAGTAAATGATCTGTTAATGGAGAGATTGCAAAGGTCTTGCTCTTCTCTTGTAGCTCCATTCGTTCTTATTCCCCATGAGTCTTTTTTAATTACGTCCGGATTCTCTTCGATACTGTAAGGATTATGAAGCCTACTCTTTAAAGAATAAAGCTCATTACAAGCCTCTATAATTGAATTATAAGCAGATTCTATCTTGGTCATCGTGATAACCAGCCCTGTTTAAATTGAACGTCTACAGGCTCAATTATACCGTTATTATTCTGGTCTACAACATACCTGGAAAGATCAAGCCTCTTAGAGTACTCATCTTTTGCAAGTAGCCTTTGTTCAACATAATCTCGCCCAAATGCGTTATAAATAATCTCAGCAACTTTACACACAGAAGCAGGAAGAAGCACATTTCTATTTAGAATTTGTTCTGCCCCTATAATAACATTTTTCTTAATCAAGTCTTGAATAATTAAATCAGAAGCCTTAATAGCTTGTTCTTCCCAGTTTGTTTTTCCAGCTTCAAAGCCAGACAAAAAACTGTTGTCGTTAAAAATTGGATACTCAGAAAATAAATCCTCATCGTCAGAGAACTTATGCCCTATGTATTCAAGCTCAATAGCTGCAGTTAAATTTTGGCTAACTGTAAGCTTTGTCCAATATTTCTCATAAACAGTAACAGACTCCAAGCCTTCAACGCTCTGCCCGTTTGTATTAGTGTTAGTTAGCAGCCAAGGAACATCTTTGTTTGGAGTAAAATCAATAAAGCCTGACTTTAAAAAGCATTTTGTATAGTCGTTAGTGTTTACTGATGGAGACCACCCCTGCGATCCGTAATAGCTAACAGATAAGACAGAGTTAATTATATTAGAATTATATCCCATCTTGATATAAAGATGATTCATGGGAAAGTCTGAAGCGATATAAATAGCATCAGAAGAAAGCATGGTTAGCAAATAAGTATCAGCTTTGTAGCTATTAATCTCTTTCGTTATCTCTCTAACTATTGAGCCGTCTTTAAAAAAGATTCTCATTGTTCACCTTCTGAAATTGTTTCTTCCCCTGTCCCTAGGACTATCTTTGGAATTGTCTCTAATGTTAACTCTTCCGACTTGAAAACTTGTGAAGAGATAGAACCATTATTTTTTTCTACCAAATAGCTAGATATTTCTTTTGTAGTGGCTTCTTCGTGACAAATGTCCAATGTCTCATGACATGAAACTAGTACAAATTTATCACCTTCTGGGATATAAAGTTCAAACATTTTAGACTCCTCTCAATACAATTTCTCGAATAACTACTGCCGACCCTGCGGCATTAACTCTGACTCTCGCATAACTCCAAAGTTCATTATCTTTTTTAAGTTGAACCACTCCTGCAACAGTAGAGATAGTTCCCGGTGAAGAAAACCAATTTGTCCCATTGGTAGAAAATTGAACTTCCAACGTTGCGGCCGTTGTTTGAGAAGTAATTACTGCAGCAAGCATAACACTAGAGCAATCCCCAATAAAAAGTGAAGCTCCAACACTTCCAATTGTGTTTAGATTAATGTTTGCCGTGTGAAGAACTTGCTGTGCTACGTTTGATGGTTTGGCAATTTGGAATTTTTGCAAAGCAGGGGCAAAAGTAATAGTGACAGTTGGTTGTAGTTCCGTTCTAAAGCGATACGAAGCAGCCGAAGCGTTAATGATCGGCGAAACTAAAGTACCAGTTGAAGATATAGTTTCAAAAGTATAAATATCGAAATAGCCTCCCGACTTATACTCTCCCTGCAAAGTGATCTTTCCTAAAGCCGT
This sequence comes from uncultured bacterium, assembly GCA_964539615.1. Taxonomy (GTDB): domain Bacteria; phylum Macinerneyibacteriota; class Macinerneyibacteria; order Macinerneyibacteriales; family CAYRFE01; genus CAYRFE01. The sequence continues at coordinate 1,389 of CAZIJP010000160.1, read as the reverse complement.
ACCTGAAAAAGCAGTAATGTCTAAAAAAAATCTGAAAAACTTTGAAGTGCTATCGAAAAAGTTTCCTACAAGCTGAGTCCCTGCAACTACGGTAAAGGGAGAAATTAAACCGGGGAAAGTTACTCCTGTAATATCACTTACTGATACTGTTGCGGCAATCGTTACGGGAACATCTCCTGAAATTGATACAGGAATCGTCGTTGCAGAATCCGAAATCTGGACAGTACCTTTTACGAGCATTGCATTGCTATCGTCAAGATTTCCTACGTTATCCAAGTTTACTAAAGTTTTTGAAAAGTCTGAAAACTTCAATTGATGGATTCTAAAATCAGTTCTTTTCAAAATCGAACCACCGCAAGCTATGGAAGCAAAGTCCGATCCGATCGATCTAATTTTTATTACATTTAACCCAACTGATCCTACAATATAAGATCCATCGTAAAGACCCATTGAAGTTGCATCACACCCATACAGTTCTATAGTTTCCCCGGGAATTAACCCAGTTATGTTACTTAAGAAAGTAATAGATAAAATATTACTTGTTCTTGAAATGGATTGAACTTTGTTAAATGATCCAGCAACAACTGTTAAATCGTTTTGACAAATGTCTACTCTTCCTCCTGCGCTTGTTCCGGTTTGGGCAGCACCGATCGCTATGGTGAAAACAGTGGGACTAAGAATATCATCAATGAGAGTAGGTGTTAAAACATTCGGAAATCTTGTAGAGTCTCTGATCCCGTAAATTGCTACTTTACTACTCATAGTTAATCCATGTGCATTTTCAGTAGTAATTGTGGCCATAGTTGTTCCCGACTTTACTGCCGAAACAATTTTTGCAACAGGGCGAGACATTGACGCTAAGTTTTTAGAACGAATAAAAAGCTTGTATCTCTTATCTGGGCTTGGAATGTTTTGAATAAATTTAGTTGTGGCCGGGTTAGAAGAAAGAGCTTCAAACTCTTTTGAAACATACACCAAGTTGTCATTCGTTAGCTTTACAATAAATTCATTTGCAGGCGTAAAATTATCAGAAAAATTTGGGCTTGCTCCGACTGCAGCAATACTCGTGTAAGCAAAAGTATTGTTTCGTCTGGCACTTTTGCCTTTGTTTCTTGACGACATTTCCAAAGAAGTCAAGCTGACATTATCGCCTACAAAAGTGTTAGCACCCGAATCTACATTGCTTAAGCAATCTACAAAACGAATAAATCCGTCTGTCGAATAAGTCCCTGCTGGTATAGTGGTATCAAAAGCTATTGCCGTTTCGCTAATGACTCTTACATAAGTTGGTGGGCAATTGATTCGACTATCAGAGTTACCGTGCAGTATAATTCTGTCACCAGTAACAAAAGAATGGTTTGCTGCAAAAACAACAGAAGCCTCGCTTCC
>CAZIJP010000159.1:0-5700 GCA_964539615.1 uncultured bacterium | reverse complement strand
TTCTGAAAAAACATGGGTTCGGTGTAAAATAATCATTTGCAACTGCTTATAAGACAACATTATACTTGACAAAAGTTGTTTTTTTTGTATAGTAATCCGTAAAGCGGGTATAGCTCAGTTGGTAGAGCGTCAGCTTCCCAAGCTGAATGTCGCGGGTTCGAATCCCGTTCCCCGCTTTTCTTTTTAATAAACGGGAGGTTCCCCATGACACATAAAATTGTTGGTGAATATTTAACTTTTGATGACGTTCTGCTAGTGCCTCAGGCATCGGATGTGGTGCTTTCGGCGGTTGACACAAAGACCCAATTGACCCGTAATATCGCGTTGAATATACCGATCGTGAGTGCAGCAATGGATACGGTCACTGAAGCCGATCTTGCCATAGCAGTAGCGGCAGAAGGCGGCATCGGTATCATTCACAAAAACATGCCTCCTGAACAACAGGCATTGGAAGTAGATAAGGTTAAACGTTTTGAGAGCGGCATGATCACCAATCCGATAACACTCAAACCGACTGATACTATTGCTACTGCCTATGAAAACATGAAACGATACGGGATTTCCGGTTTTCCGGTCACGGTAGGGAAGCAATTGAAGGGTATCGTAACAAGCAGAGACCTGCGGTTTGCTGCGGATTATTCCAAAACGATCGATACGATCATGACACCGGGCGAGCGCCTTGTGACCGTAGTAGAAGGCACAACGCTGGAAGAGGCCAAGATAAAACTTCATGAACACCGTATTGAAAAAATATTGGTCGTTGACAAGGAATTTAATTTGAAAGGATTGATCACGGTAAAAGATATTCAAAAAAATATAGATTTTCCGATGTCTTGTAAAGATCCACACGGACGTTTGCGCGTCGGTGCTGCTGTCGGTGTACTTGATGATGCATTTAAACGCGTTCATTATCTAATAGACGCCGGGGTTGATGTTATCATCGTTGACACTGCTCACGGACATAGTAAAAATGTCATTGAAACGGTACGTAGCCTTAAAAAAAGTGTTTCAGTCGATATCATTGCCGGAAATATCGCTACGAAAGAAGCAGCAAAAGCACTTCTCGATGCCGGCGCTGACGCCGTAAAAGTTGGTATCGGTCCCGGTTCCATATGCACAACTCGTGTTGTGGCCGGCGTCGGTATGCCGCAATTATCAGCGATCATGGAAACAGTTGATTATACATCGAAAGCAGGGATACCTGTTATTGGCGACGGCGGCATACGTTTTTCCGGTGACATCGTGAAAGCGATCGCTGCAGGAGCGCACACCGTTATGCTCGGAAATTTGCTTGCCGGTACCGAAGAAGCCCCTGGAGAATTGATCATATATCAAGGCAGAAGTTATAAAACGTATCGGGGCATGGGTTCGCTCAGTGCAATGAAGCAGGGCAGTAAAGACCGTTATTTCCAAGCGGATATCCAAGACGAGTCAAAATTTGTTCCGGAAGGCATTGAAGGGCGCGTTGCGTATAAAGGAAAAGTCCGCGAAATACTGTATCAACTAATCGGCGGATTGCGCTCGGGCATGGGTTATTGCGGCGCAAAGAATATCGCTGAATTGCATGAAAAGGCAAAGTTTGTAAAGATCACTTTTGCCAGCTTAAAAGAAAGTCATCCTCATGACGTTCAAATCACTAAAGAATCTCCTAATTACCGTATCGAGTAGTTTGTTTTTGGCGCTTTCGGTGTCTGCCGAAAGCGTCAGATCCTATGATTTCAACGTATTAATAGCAGATGACGGGAAGTCATTTTCCGCTGTTGAGACGATCGATTTCGTTCCCGAGTTCAAGACAGACCGGATCATGTTTCATCTCGACTGGAACGGATTACAAAAAAACACACTTTTATATTCATCGGCACCGTTGTCATTCCAACAGGAAGTTGATCTGTTAAAATATTCCGGTATCACCGTTTCTGATATAACGGTCAATGGAATAAGCCGCACACTTGTTCCGGGTGTTGACCCGACCGTTGCCGAGATCACATTTCCCGAAGGTGTTAAAAAAGGTACGAAATATACCATAAAAATATCGTTTACGGCACAGGTCCCAAAGCGATTACTGCGCTATGGATTTAATGAGGCAGACGGCGCAACATGGATAACGCAGTGGTTCCCGAAGATCGGGGTATTACAAGGCGATGATCAGTGGGCTTGCGAGCCTGCTCGTATCATGACTGAATATTTTGCCGACTACAGTATGTATACCCTGACGGTATCAGCACCTGCAGCATATTCTGTAATAAGTAATTGTTCTGAAAAAAGCAAGAAGACAATACAAGGTCGTACCGAATATCAGTTCAGCGGAGCCGATATTCATGATTGTATGTTCGGATATTCGAAAAATTTTGCGATCAGCAATGATTCCTGGAATGGAATTCATCTGCGGTATATATCTTCTGCTGTTATGAGTGAAGAATCTAAAAAAACCGTTTTTGATAGAATAAAAAAGAATTTTGAATTATTAAGCGGATGGGTAGGCTCGTATCCCTACGATGAATTTACCGTAGCCGAGGTTGCTGAGGTCGGCTTGGAGGCCGGCGGCATGGAATACCCACGTCTTATTCATGTTCGGATAAATAAACAAATTTTTGGGAGAGCGCTGGACCATGAAATGGCCCATCAATGGTTTTATGGAATTGTGGGATTTAATGAGACTGAAGAAGCCTGGCTTGATGAAGGTTTTTCATCATACTATGAATTTCGTTTGGATAATCTTCGGCCGGGACGTAGATTTGGCACGATCTCATATAATACGTTGGATTATACCTATCTTCGCTATTTAACTTCGAAAAACAGCGATGGATCTGTTTGGGAAACCGCGTTTCTTCCGTGGGATTCATTCTATAGTTATGTTAAAACACCCGTTGTGTTTTCGATGACCGCGTCTCTTTCGGGAGAAAAGGTATTTGACGATTTTGCTCGTGAAATAGTTTCTCGATATAAGTTCAAGCATCCGACACGTGCCGATGTGCTTTTACTGGCAAAAGAACGGTTTGATGCCGGTGTATACAACGCCATGGTTGCATCCCTTGAAGGCAAGGCGTTCAATTATTCAATTACCGAGAAAGAAGAGATGGTCACTGTTACAAAATCAATGCCTGGGCTTCCCGATCTGCCTGTGACGGTTGTGTACGGAAGCGAAAAGATCGTTCTTATGCCGGAAAAAACCATGTCTGAAGCATTGATTTATACGGTAACATTACCGAAAAAGTCTCCTGACGGTATCGGATTAACTGTTTATGATGCAAATCCGAATGATTCTATTATAATAAAAAAGCCTGTGATATCAATGGTGCTAACAGTACTTATTCTTGCAGGATTAGCCGGGTTACTTTTATTTCTTCGTAAACGGAGCGGAGAACTGGTCGGCCAATTTCTGCGTTTTCTTGCTGCTACGCTCATAATTGTCACCCCGATACTCTTAGTACTCGGATATAAATTCAGCCAAATGACGACGATTGCCTGCCTCGGACTTCCGTATAGACCATTTGTGCCGATCCTTGCAACGCACGCAACGTGGCTCCCGATGGTCATTTTGATATTTTCACTTACAATCATTGCGCTTGTGGCGCGCTCTTCCTTGTTTTCCATTAAAAATTATGCAGAACCGGAAGCAGTTTATTCATTATGGACGATCATTGCCGTTGATCTGGCATTTTTTCTTATCATCCCCATATATACGGTCACAACTCTTGCGATCGGGCATTTCAGTATCATGCTGTTTACCTTGTTCGTCCTTTTGCTTGCCATGGCGGAACCGTTCAAGCTTATGGTGCTGATCCCCTCAAAGAAAGCGTTGTTGGCATATCATTTTAAAACGGTGATCATTCAAAGTATAATAATCAATTTTTTCGGATTGTGCGCAGTGCTCATCGTGCTAATGCTCGCAGCAGAATCCGTTACTACGATTCACGGCTCTATTTTGCTGGTCATTATTTTTACAGCGCTTGAATATCTGTATCGTATGGCCTATAGTAGTATCGTCCAAAAATTACCAGAAACGCCGATACCGGCAGGAGTACAAAAACCATGAAAATAGAACGTCCGAATTGTTGTATCATAAATAAGACCGAGTATAATGAGGACCTCAATGAGATGATCGATGAGATCACCTCTCTGATCGAGACATGGGGCGGTAACGTAACACAATCGTTTGTTCACAAATCGGAACGCATCGATGCAGCACAGTTTTTCGGTAAAGGTAAGTGTGAAGAGATCAATGTGTATCTTGAAGAACACCCCGAAGTGACAATCGTTGTGGCCAATGTTAGCCTAACGCCGATCCAGTTGCGTAATCTCGAATTAGTATTCAAACGCACCGTGCTTGACCGCCAGCAGATCATACTTGAGATCTTCGATCAGCATGCTCAGACCAATGAGGCAAAAATGCAGGTACAGCTTGCCGAATTGGAATTCATGAAATCACGTCTTCGGCATCAATGGACACATATTTTCAAACAACAGGGCGGCTCAGGTTTCCGCGGGCCCGGTGAAAAACAGATCGAAATGGACCGGCAGACCATCAAGAAAAAGATCTCATTTTTTAAAGATAAATTGAAGAATCTTGAAAAAGTTCGTGCAACACAACGGAAAAACCGCAAAGATGATTTCACTGTTTCAATCGTCGGGTATACCAATGCCGGCAAATCATCGCTTTTACGCCTGTTATCTAAAAAAGAAGTGTATGTGGAAGATAAACTATTCGCAACACTTGATACGACAACGCGTACCGTATTCATCGATGACGGTGCAAACGGGAAGAAGATTCTGATCTCCGACACGGTCGGATTTATCCGCAATCTTCCGCACCAGCTTGTAGCATCGTTCAAATCAACGCTTGAAGAATTGAAATATGCCGATCTTATTGTGGAAGTGATCGATATTGCCGGTGTGGCCGTTGATCACAAAATGACAGTCGTAGACGATGTATTGAAAGAACTCGGGGTAAAAGATAAAGCACGCTTGTTTGTTTTTAATAAAACGGATAAACTGACCGCTGAAGAACTGACCGCAATGCGTATTAAATACCGCGATCTGAACGCGTTGTTCATCTCGATCAAAGATGTTTCCAATATTGAAGACCTCAAACTGGAATTATTGCGCCATTATGACACGTGGAATGACACTGCTCGAGACGGCATACGTTGACCACGCTCACGGGTGCGGTAAGATATTGTCCATAATCACTCCGCAAGGTGTGTTTGAGGATGATCTGTCTTATTATTTTTCCACCTACCGATCGTTTTTTACCATTGAAAAAATACTTCTCCGCTTTGTCCGCGGGAAAACGCTTGACATCGGCGCCGGCCCCGGACGGATTAGCCGTTATCTGCAGGGTAAAAAGATCGATGTAACGCCGCTTGACCTTAGTCCCGTCATGAAAGATCTGGCGGAACAGAACAATGTTCATTCGTATAAAATCGGAAATGCCTTTTCCCTGTCGTTACCCGATAAATTCGATACCGTGCTGTTGATGGGGAATACGATCGGCATATGCACTGATCGTGAAGATCTGAAAAAGCTGTTTTCTTCTTGTGCTGCGCATATGGCACCAAACGGGCAATTACTTTGTACAGCCACCGATCCTACTGAATTCGGATTCGCCTCTTCCACTCTTATTTCCGGAATATTACATTATAACGAGCTGTCAGAGCCGTTTGCATGGTTCATTGCCGGCAGGGCTGATATTGAAACTGC
>CAZIJP010000158.1:0-5868 GCA_964539615.1 uncultured bacterium | reverse complement strand
ATCGATATCAATACCCGCCATTTCGTCGGCCGCAAGAGCCAGGAAGAGACGGTCTTTCAGACCAATATGGAAGCTGCGGAAGAGATACCGCGTCAGCTCAGATTGCGTGACATCGGCGGTATCATCATCATCGATTTCATCGACATGGAACGTGAGGACCACCGCGACCGTGTGTTCGCAACGCTTAAGGAAAACCTGAAACGCGATAAAGCGCAGACCGATATATTCCCGATTTCAAGCCTCGGTCTTGTGGAGATGAGCCGCAAGCGCGTGCGCAAAAGCCTCAAAAGCCAGATCACGCGTTCATGCCCGTATTGCGACGGCACCGGCATGATATTCTCAGGCTCGACACAGGCGTTCAAGATCATCCGCGAACTCAAACGCGCATTCTGGCTGTCGAAAGAAACGGAATTTCTTGTGGTACTCAACCAAGAGATATTCTATTCGATGATCACCGATTACCGTCGCGCCATCGAAGACCTTCAGGCACAGGCCGGCCGGAAAGTGTACCTCAGCTATGCTCCGGAATATCACCATCATGATATAAAAATAATGACCCTTCAGACGAAGGAAGAGATCGTGTCCACATTCAGCACCTATGACGGTGAGCGGGAGATCGTGCTCTGATGAAACTGTTCAGCATAGGTAATAATTGGCTGTTGCTCTTTATGATCCTAACGGTACTATCATGCTCGTCGGGGCCGGAAAAGAAAACTGATGCAACGCTAACTCCAGTGGTTACCGCTCCTCTTGCGGTGACCGTTGACCGTATAGAACGGCATGACGGAATGATCGGCCTTCACGGCGTGCTCAACCGTTTGTATCAGTATGACGGCGCGACGCTGACGGTGTTTGAAGGGCATGAGATATTGTGCAGTATAAAAGCAGGCAATGCCGGGCATTTCAAATGGAATGCTTCAGGCACGGCAGTGTATTACATAGAATACCACGATTTTATAAAAACAGGCAGCTGGCTCAATGCCGGCGTTGTGAAAAAACTGACCGTCACCGACGGCACGGTAACCCAGATCTCCGTATATGAGAACGTTACGTATTTTAACGTAGCGGCCGATGAATTGTCGGCAGCCGTGATAAACCTCGGATCGGTCATTTTGCTAACTTTTGAAAAAGATGGCGTTGAAGAACGCAAACTCTCCAACGGGTTCGGTATGTCGGTGTATTTTGCCGGAGAATGGTGTGTCGTGTATGAACGGCGGGACAATGATATTCTGATCTTTCTGGATAAGAAAGGTAAGGAACGTGCGCGATTCAACCTGCATCCTGCCGGCAACCGCTGGACACCACCTGACCGAATAGAAATAGGCGCAACAGCGCTGACCGTGTATTCCGATACATCGATCACGGAATTCAGCCCTATTGAAAAGCCGAAAGACATTGTGCCGGTCAAAAAAGAGACCGTGACCTCCGTTGATATACCGGAAAGCCTTACGATCGGCAATGCGGTGATCCGCAGGATCAGCGAAGACGGGCAGATGCGGTTCTATTGTGAGACAGGAAACGTCAAGGAACTTCTGTATACGATGGACAGCGTTACTGTTCAGTCGTTTTTTACCCGCGGGAACTATATATATTGTTCGTGGCCGAAAGGGCTGTTGGTGTTCTCATATACGGCGCAATGATCGCCCATGAACACGCCGCACCGGCTTTCACACACCGAAGTAAAATTTGTCAAAGGGGTCGGCCCGAAGGTGGCTGCGCTTCTGGAAAAACTCGGTATCCGAACGGTCTTCGACCTTCTCATCTATTTACCTTATGATCATGAAGACCGTCGCAACATAACGACCGTTGCGTCCGTACGCCCCGGCGTAAGCCAGACCTTCATCGTGAAGATCGGCGGGTTCAGCACCCACCGCACGCGGTCGGGAAAAAAAATTCTTTCGGCGCTTGCCTATGACAACACCGGCACGGTGGAGATCGTATGGTTCCATGCGCCTGCCTATATAGAAAAATCGATCGATCACGATGCGGTTTATTATTTGTTCGGGAAGGCCGATTACTACAACGGCTCCGTGCAGATCGCACATCCCGAGATCACGCCGTACGGCACCGGCGACGAACAGTTTGCCACCTTGCTGCCGGTCTACGGATTGACCGAAGGGATAACATTGAACATGCTCAGAAAGATCATGCGTACCGCGCTCGATACGTTCGGTGCTGTGAGCGACTATTACCCGCAGGAATTCTCTGCACATCATTCGTTGTCCGATCTTGCCGAAGCGATACGCTGCTGTCATTTCCCGAAAGACGGCACGGAAAAATTCACCGCACGGAAGCGTATCGTGTTCGATGAGTTCCTTTCATTCAATTATCTTATGGCCAAACGACGCGCAAACCGAGCTGTGGTACGCGTAACGCCGTATACCGTTAAAGCAGCAGAGGAAAAACGATTCCGCGATATGTTGCCGTTCACACTAACGAATGCACAGGAACGTGTTATCGTCGATATTCAAAAAGACCTGCTTTCGGGCGGGATGATGTACCGGCTCATACAAGGCGATGTGGGAAGCGGCAAAACGGCGGTTGCGGCCTATGCGATGTATGCGGCTTTTTACAACGGCAAGCAGTCGGCGCTCATGGCTCCGACGTCAATTTTAGCGGAGCAGCATTATGCAAAGATCGCTGCGTTGTTGTCACCGCTCGGTGTGACTGTGCGGTTGCTTATCGGCGCTACGAAGAAAAAAGATAAAGAAGCGATACGTGAGGAATTGATCAACGGCACCTGCCATGTGCTCATAGGCACGCACGCGCTCATCGTGGAAAATGTGCAATTTGCCGATCTCGGATTGACCGTCATAGACGAGCAGCACAAATTCGGCGTTGAGCAACGCAAGAAGCTGCAATCCAAAGGCGAGAATGTTCATTATCTCATTATGACCGCCACGCCCATTCCGCGCACGACCGCGCTTGTGTATTTCGGCGATACCGATATTTCTATTATCGATGAACTGCCTGCCGGCCGTAAGCCGATCAAGACGGTGGTGCGGTTTGAGAAATCGCGCGGGAAGCTGTATGATTTCATAAAAGATGAAATAGCAAAAGGATATCAGACATATGCCGTGTATCCGCTCGTGGAAGACAGCGATACGATCGATCTGAAATCGGCGCAGAGCATGTATGAGGAATTTGTGGCGCATTTCGGAGCACATGATGTGGGGCTACTGCACGGGAAGATGGCCGCTGCCGAAAAGCATGCGGTGATGGAGCGGTTCACGAAAAAAGACATTCACATTCTGGTGGCCACAACGGTCATTGAGGTCGGCGTGGATTCGCCGCATGCCACCGTGCTCGTGATCGAGCATCCCGAGCGGTTCGGGCTTGCCCAGCTGCACCAGCTTCGCGGACGTGTGGGGCGCAGCGATATACAAAGCTATTGCGTGCTTTTGGTGAGCAAGATGCTGCCGGTTGAGACGATGCAGCGTATCCATGAATTTGCAGAGACGGAAGACGGATTTAAAATTGCGGAAATGGACCTCGAATATCGCGGCGGAGGAAAGATGCTCGGCACGCATCAACACGGCGAAGCGGGTTTCCGTATCGGTTCGATCGTGTATGATAAGGAAGTGTTCTTTGAGACGAAATCGATCGCGGAAAAGATGCTTGCCGCCGAAAAACGTTACTGGGATTACGATGCCGTGGCGCAGTTGTATTTTCCGGATGATACGGGGGAATAATCATGCGGGAAATGAAAGTAGTGTTGCAAAAAGATAAAGAACTACAAATTAATCCCTATGATCCATGCCCTTGTGGTTCAGGGAAAAAATTTAAATTTTGTTGCTTCGGTAAAATAAATGATGTAGCTATTACAAGCGATGTCAGACCAAAAGATCAAATCGTGCATGAGATAATTAAAAGCAATAGATTTAAAAAATGTTTTTTCCCTTTATCTGAGACAGAAGAATGTGGTGAAAAAAGCATACTAGCACATTCTTTGCAAAAAGAAAAAGCTTTGAGAAATATTGCAATTAATGGCGAAGTAATGGGATTTGATGCTAAGGATGGATTGAAAAAAATCGGGATTGGAAAAGCTTCAACATTTTCTTGTTTTTGCGATGAACATGACAAAACTATGTTTCAACCAATCGAAGATTCAAATTTTATACGCGCTGATCAACAAATATTTTTATATAACTATCGATCTTTTATACGTGAATATCAACTAAAATTTGAGGCTATGAAACTTGATACAGAGTGCTTTAAGCAGAACCCAAAACTTGCGTATAATAAAGAGTTTATTTTTTTTCGAAATTTGCACATATTGGATTATAAAGATAGTCAAAAAATAAAAAAACGACTTGATAATTATTATTTATCCAAAAAATATGATTTGTTCAATAGTTTTATATATCAAATTCCGTTTAATTGTGGTTTTGCGGTTAGTAGTTCATTTGCGATAGGATATGATTTGGAAAAAAATGCTATTAATAAAATTTATTCAATGGAGAACAGTGAGGAAATGCATAACGTATATTTAACAGTGTTTTCTGAAACAGAATTGACGTATATAATATTAAGTTATGAAAAAAACGTTGCACCTTGTTATAATAGTTTCTTTGAACAGTTAAATAAATATGAAAAGATTGATTTATTTAATATTATTTCGAAATTAGTAGTTATCTATTGTGATAATTTTTACTTATCACCATTACATGAAGTTATAAACAATCAAACAAAAAGAGATAATTTAATTTATGATTTTCATAAATATTTAAGATTACCTATTGAGATAAATGAAAATTCATTAGTCAGTGATTTAGGAAAGTATAATTTTTTTGAGAGGTATCTTTGTGAGAAAAGTGTTTAGGCTTGTCTGAGAGAATAAACGAATGGAGAAAATAATATGAAGATCGAGTTGACAAAAGAGCAGTATTTGACCCTTGCACGATCGCTGTATATGTCGAGTTTTATTGCCAATTTTCATAAAAGTGAGGAAGACCCGCTGGACACTACCTATTTCGAGACCATGCAGCATCTTCTGAAACATGCACAGGAATTCGATGCCGTAAAAGAGTGCAGCACTAACAACGGCGTTTTGAATCTGACCGATGAGGATTGCGGCGAGATGCATGTATTCTTGGAAGAGTTTATCGAGACATCGTTTTGGAACGAGCTCATCGAGCGCCTTGCCGACCGTGATACGGGACGGACAAAAGAGTTTGGCAACAAACCGCCTTCCGATCCGAAACGCGCGGCTTTTTTTGAACGGCAAGCCGAATCGTATGCGGATATCTTTGAAAAGGTCGGGCTGGATTCTATCGATGTGAAGGGTGTATAGTAATTTCAATCATTGAAAGGTTCGAATATGCGAACTCTTAAAACAAACATCCTCACGCCTGTTTCCTCATCGGAGATTAGTTATAAGCGGGATGTTTTTCTTACTATCAATAAAGGTAAGATCGAATCGATCGCCGATACCTTCCCGTCGAATGATTTCACCGATCATACCGATAAGCTTGTCATACCGCCGTTCTGCGATCTGCACAATCATATGGCGCAATACCGTATCATGGGGATGAACGGGAAGTCGCTCCTTGATTGGCTGAATACGTTCACGTTCCCCGAAGAGATGCGCCTGAACGCCGATCCTGAACTTGCGCGCACTGTTTTTCAATCGTATTACCGAGAGCTGCTTCACCGTGGCACGATCGCATCGGTAAGCTATGCCACGTCGTCAAACGATGTTTGCTCTATCGCTTGTCAAGAAGCGGAAAAATTCCCCGGCTGGATGTTTATCGGCAAGGTGCTTATGGAGCGCAATGCCCCTGAAGACCTTTCCGAATCTCCCGAAAAAGGTGTAGACGGATTGAACCGATTGATCGCCGAACGGCATGATCCGAAGGGCAGGCTGCA
>CAZIJP010000157.1:0-5906 GCA_964539615.1 uncultured bacterium | reverse complement strand
CGATATGACAAAACTCGTGGAGTTAAAGTTTGCAAAAGCTGCAGGCGCAAAGTAGCAGCTTTCATTAAACACCCTCCTTTACCGGGTACGGTGTTTGGGCGGCCCTTCCCCGGCCGCCTTTTTTTATTTACATTATCTGTTGATCCTAAGTTGATTCAGAGCAACACGACATTTTTTACAATTTGATTTGTTTTAATATTTCCTGTATTGCCCGTTCAAGTTGCGGATCTTTTCCGCCCAATTCGTCTGCAGGAGTGCGGTCAACTTCGATGTCGGGTTTGATGCCGAGGTTTTCCATATTCTTGCCGTCAAAGGTCGTCCATTTCACATGCGGAATGCGAAACGTCGTACCGTCGACAAGCGTGATGTCATTGGTACCGATAACGCCGCCTGCCGTGGTCGTGCCTATCACGGTGCCGAGTTTTAATGCTTTGAATCCTGCCGGGAAGATCTCCGCATTGCTGAACGACGCTTCATTGGTCAGTACAACGATCGGTCCTGCCCACGCATATCCCGATGGCCATATCGTTTGAATACCGGATTCACGGCTTTGAGAGAACGCATACACATCCCGCTCAATGATCTCAAGTATCCATTCGGCTATTCTGCCGCCCGTATTATCACGCACATCAATGATAAGGCCTTTTTTCCCCATAGCATCGCGGCCAAGCTCCTCTTTGAATTGATTGAAATCTTCCGGAGTCATGGCATGAAGATGAATATACGCAACGTCATTACCCGTCCGTTCGGTAACGAATCGTCTGTTCAGGTAATCGTCAAATGTTCGATTTAAAGTGAACATTTCGCCACGGTCAAGGCATTCTATGGTTACTGTCTTTGCGCGATCAAAGGTGAATTGCGTTTTTTTCCCTTTTCGATCGGCAAGAAGCCTGTCAACGTCATGGAGTGTTTTCACCGGGACACCTTGTATTGCGGTCAATCGGTCCCCCACAATCACGATGCCATCCGCAGGCCCCCATGTGTAGATCTTATCAACGACCAATCTATCGGTAAGCCTTCCGCCCCAGTGCGCGGTTGTTCGCAGCAATTCTTGCGAGGGCTCTTCCTTTCCCCAAATTCCCAGGTGAGATGCATTCAGCTCACCCAGCATATCACGAATAAGAAGATAGAGATCGCTTTTCAGCCGGACATGGGGCAATAGTTTTACATACCGGGAACGGATAGCTTCCCAGTCTTTACCATGCATGTTCTTATCGTAGAAACGTTCACGCAACAATGCCCATGCTTCCTCAAATATCTCTCGGAATTGCTGCTCTTTATTATCTGTTTTGAACGTTATCATATCCAGCGATTCCATCGAACCGCCGCCGAGTATGATGGAGTAACAGCGATTGCGGGATAAGTAATACAGGCGTTTATTTGCGGCAGAGACGCGAAGCCAATCGCTGTTGATATCATAGGCTATGGTGTCGGGCCTACCGTTCTCGATCGGTATTTTTACGATATTCTTACCATCCGATGCAGCTACTATTGCCGCTAGAGCGGATTCGCCGGATAGCCACACAAGATCATTGATGGGGTCGATCGTAGAATAAACGGCACGCTGTTTCATAATGACACGCGCATCATCGTCTTTACGGAGATCAACATTTTTCGATTGGTCTTTATCGGCAAAACTCAATTCTATGACCTTTTGATCGTTGTAACGCGAACTTAGCCAGTACAGCTTTGTACCGTCGTCATTCCATACAGGCCGTCTATCCCATTCCGGGTGAAGGCTTACTTGCCGTGAATAACCGTCGGTATACGCAACGATCACATTGCGGTCGTACATCTCGTTTATGGCAGAGAACACAAGCGCTTTACTGTCGGGACGCCAAACGATATCGCCGATATATGCCGCAGTGAGCAGTTCCGTCTCGATGCCGGTCTTCATCGAATACAGGATCAATTTTTTGAACGATCGGATATAGGCTAGCATTGTCCCGTCAGGTGAAAACACAGGATTATACTCCAAAGCATCGGTCTTAGTGATACGCGTTATTTTTTTCGTTGCCGCATCGATGAGAGCAATGTCGGTTCCACCGAATTGTGTGGTCACACAAGCGATCGTTTTATTGTCAGGCGACCATACGGCATCTGATTCCCATTGATCGGAATCGGTGAGATTTGACGGTTCCTCGGCATCCTTTTTTTTCGCATCCTTTTTGGCAATAGCAGGCCCGTATATAATATCTCCTTTAGTGACAAACAGCAGATGTTTTCCGTCCGGTGATATTTCAACCTCATCGATCGCTTCGCTGCCGATACGATAGGTACGCTCATTATTGGTCTTTTCATCCATAATGAGATTTATCGGTAAAATCGTAAGCTTATTTGTCTGTGTGTCAAACATCGCCGCTTTATACTGATATTGGAAACTGAGAAACCGGCCGTCCGGTGATGCATAAAGGGTCTTAACCTCGCCGTTTGGTACTTTCAAGACCTCTGTGGATTTTTTCGTGACGTTATCATATTTCCATATGCCGTAGGTCCCGTTTCGGTTTGAAATGTAATAAACGGCATTTTTTGCGCCCCATACGGGGTTGATGTTCATAAAATTGTCTTTTATTATCGTTGAAACAGCGCCGTTTTTAGTCAGCAGCAATATCCTACCGCCGGCATTGCCCGTATATCCTTTCTGCCACGTGCTGACAACGGAATCAAAGAACAATACATTGCCCTTACCGTCTGATTTTGCATATTGCATTTTATAATCCAGCGTCATCCTGTAATCGCTCCCGTCGGGCTTCATGGAATAGGTGCGAATACCTTCAGCGTCACGATAGGTCATAACATAGATACGCCCGTCGGAAGCCCAATCTGTGGCCGCATCGGTAAGTGAATTCCAGGTCAAGCGTGTCGGCACGCCGCCGCTGACATCGGTCACATACACGTCGTAATTACTGTAGCGATTTGAAGTGAATGCGATCTTTGAACCGTCCGGCGACCACAACGGCCGGTATTCGTAATCGATATTATCGGTCAGATGCTGCAACGCGCCATCGGTAATAGTATAAATCCAGATATCACCGTTATATGCAAATGCCATCCGCTTTCCGTCCGGTGAAATCGCCGGATCACGCAGAAACAATGTTTCAGCCGTTATAAGAACGATTGCAAAAAACACCAAAACGACCATGATTATATATCGCATAGAAAGCCCCCTTTTTGTATGTATGGTAAACGCAGAATGGGTTTGTGTAAAGTCTGTAATCATACGCTTGAAGGAATGAGAAAAACAGAGTATACTTGGACCTGATGAAAGGGAAGGTTGCCTTATGAAAATATTATTACTTGCCGTAGTACTGTTCTCATCGCTTCAGGTATATGCTGCCGATGTGCGTTCTGCAAATTGGGGAATGACGCTGAAGGAAGTTAAAATGAGCGAAAGAACCGCGTTTCTTGACAGCAGCACCAAAGACTCGCTCAATTATATGCTCAAATGGAACAGTTTTTCCACACAACTCTCCTATTACTTCAATGCACAAGGAAAACTGAACCGCATCGTGTTTTTTATTAATGAGAAACGTACAAAAAACGATGAGTATTTTACCGATTTCACCAAACTCTTTAAAGCGCTCAAAACTGAGTTCGGCGATAATATGATCTCGACCTTTGTATGGAATAAATCTGCCGATATGACAAAATACAAATCATACACCGATGAGACGAAAAAAAATCTTGCCGGTCTCTATGCAGGCGACGGCACGCTTGTCAATAAATGGGATAAAACACGAACGGAAATTTGGCAGATGCTGTCGTTTGAGAAAAACGGACGATGCAGTCACTTTGTCCGTTACATAAGTAAGACAATAAAATAATATTACCGTTCTTTATTACTGACAGCGGGGTATGCTCCGCTGTTTTTTTTTACAAAAACAATACCACGTCATCATTTAAAAACATTGAGAAACAAACGTATCCCCGTTATTTCTATGGTTGATTTTGACGCAAGCGATAATCGGACAGATAATAATCCCGCAATGATCGCGCATCTTCCTGTGGAACGCACCGAAACGTTTTGCCTGTAGACAAGGCCAGCAAAAAGATCTGTGCGGCTTTTTCGGCAATTCGACAGTTGTTATACGCTTCCGCTATGGTGCGCCCGCAAGCCACATATCCGTGATTGGCAAGCATCACGCCGTCATTAAGCCCTAAATATTCTGCAGTACGGGTTGCCAACAGCTCGCTGCCTGCCGGGGCGTATGGCGCGACTGCAATTCGCTCTCCAATGAGCATCGCCTGATCTTCGGTAAGAGCGGGGATAGACAACCCCAACGCGGAAACAGCCGATAGGTTAACGGAATGAACATGCACGATCGCGGCGATATCATTACGCATGGCATACACCCGATTATGCAAAAAAAGCTCGGTGGAAGGATATCCTGTTTTTACCTGTCCTGATGGAAATAAAACTTGTGCTATGTCTTCAGAAATAAGCGAACGGTAATCACGCCCGCTGGGAGTGATATACATGATCTCTCCATCGAGCATGCTGATATTGCCCCAGGTTGCCGTAACAAAATTATCCGCTAGCATGGTTTTTGCATAGGTTATGATCTGCTCCTGAATGGTCATAGATTAAAAATGTCCTTTCTGAAATGAATCGGCACCGTTGCATTGCCGTCCTGATCATAGGAGAGAAGTTGCAATTCATCGATCGTATCGGGATTCCATTGATAATCCCAATACCAACGCACGTTCCATGCCTCTTCCGGTTCCGGCATGAACATGACCTGTAACGTCGTGACCGGTAAAGCAAAACCGTCGGCATCATAGCCGAAATCCCGGTCGACCAATACTTTAAAATTCACTTTGCCGAGTATGCCGATGTCATTAAAAACATCTGTTCCCGTTTCATCGGTTAAAATAGTCGCATTGACATACTCAGTCTCAGATCTGTCGGGATATACGCACAGGAGTTGATATTCAATTATTTCTTTTTGATACGTTCGCACGGTGAATTCCTGACGAAGATGAATGTAGATGAAAACGGTCAATCTGTCCCCCGCGGCATTAACTGTTGAAAATTTTCTTTGTAAAACGGCGGATTTATAGTTACTTGATTGCACCGATGCAACATTTTGCATGACCATAAGCTGTGACCCCGGGCTCCATTCGAGCCGTTCACGTAAAAAACTTACTGAAAAGCGAGGATCGGGGGGAGCTTTTTCCGGCATCGAAAAATACAACACCGCTGTGCCGATCACAAATAATCCGATCACGATCGCACTGATGGCACGAAAGCTTTTCATCAATCTCCTTCTATTATAACCCGATTATCTTTTATCTGCAGTTTGCTGTCTAAAAACATCCTTATCGCTTCGGGGAAAGCTTGCTGCTCCAAAGCAAACACGCGGTCAGCGATAGTATGCGGATCATCATGCGAGAATACGGGACAAACTTTTTGAAGAATGATCGCGCCGTGATCATATTCACGGTCTGCGAAATGCACCGTACAGCCGGTCACGCGCACACCGCTTTTCCAGACGGCCTCATGCACTTTCATGCCGTAATATCCCTGCCCAGAAAAAGACGGTATCAGCGCGGGATGTATGTTCATGACCCGGCCTTCATATTCATCGGGGTAATCATATCTGCTTAAAAATCCTGCAAGCACGATAAGCGAGACGGGATAATCTTTAAGGATCACGTTTACAGCTTCGGAAAAAACCTTGTGATCGGGAAATTTTTTACGTTCGACGACATAGACCGGAATACCATGATCTTTGGCGATCTCAATACCCCGCACGTTATTTTTGGAAGAGATCACAACATCAATAGATATGTCGGGGAGCATACGGATAAAATTTTCAAGAGATCTTCCGCTGCCTGAAAGGAATACTGCCATACTCTTTTTCATCAATCCTCCTTGAATACCGATTCAGTATACAGAAGCGTTA
>CAZIJP010000156.1:0-5909 GCA_964539615.1 uncultured bacterium | reverse complement strand
TGTCAAGTATTCCGCTCAATAAACTTGACATTAATAAAAATATGTATATCATTATCCTATGACGTTGGCGGCGCAGGTACGAAATAGAATAGCTCAACTTCCTATTGGTAAGTCGTTTGGCTATGCCGATTTGGGTATCGCTAAAAGCGATTATTCTACTGCTGCTAAAGCGTTGGAACGATTTCAAAAAGAAGGACTTATCAAAAAAGTTTCTAAAGGAATATTCTACAAGCCCGAGCAGACGATATTTGGCGAGTTGAAGCCGGATTACAGCGAGCAGCTTCGCCCCTATCTCTTTGAGAACGGCAAACGCATCGCCTACGAAACAGGCACATCGTTATACAATCGCCTCGGATTAACCACGCAAAATGCGTTCCGAATCAAAATTGCCAGCCGCGGCAAGCGTATCACAATCAATAAAGGTCCGCTGATAGCCGATGCCGTAAAAAGTTATGCCGAAGTTACCGACGAAAACTATGATATATTAGGTCTTTTAGATGCTTTTAAGGATATCAAACGTATTCCCGATTGCCCTGTGGATCAAGCGATAAAAAGATTACGGAGTATTTTACAGGATCTAACCGGCAACCAAACTGAATTATTGATTAATTATGCATTGGTATACCCGCCGAGAGTACGCGCGTTGCTTGGTGCGCTATTGCAGAATATCGGTACAACAAAAAATTATACCGAAACGCTTAAAGAAAGCCTTAATCCGCTTACAAGTTACACCTTGGGCATAAAAGAAACAGAATTGCCGAATAAAAAAAATTGGAATATAGAATGACGCTGCACGAAAACATATCATTGTTTAGAGATGCTATTCGGTTTACTGCGGAGCAGATGAATCTGCCGCCGGAATATGTGGAAAAAGATTATTGGGTTACGTATATGCTATATACCATATTTCACAACAGACTTGGCAAAGAAACTGTATTCAAAGGTGGCACTGCCTTGTCAAAATGCTTCAGTATAATAGAACGTTTTTCCGAGGATATTGATCTCGTAGTTATGAGAAAAGAAGGCGAATCAAACAGCAGCTTAACCACAAAAATCAGAGCTATCAGCACACTAGTCGGTGATGTGTTACCGGAGGTTGTGATTGTCGGCGTTACCAATAAACGTGGAATGAACAGGAAGACCGCGCATACCTACAACAAGGAATTCAAAGGTGCATACGGTCATGTTAGAGACGTCATTGTTGTGGAATCAACATGGCTGGGCTATTATGAACCAAACACGACCCAAAAGCTCGTTTCTTTTATCGGCGATATGATGCTCCGGAATGGACAAAGGGAAATTGCGGAAACCCACCGTTTGATGCCCTTTGACGTGTGCGTGTTGGAACCGACAAGAACTCTGTGTGAAAAGATTATGAGTTTGGTCAGATTCTCTTACACGGAATCCCCTATTGAAGATCTTAAAAAGAAGATCCGACATACGTATGATCTGCATTGCTTATTATTGCAAAAAGAATTTGCTGTATTCTTTGATTCATCCGCATTTGACAGTATGCTATTAAAAGTGGCTAGTGATGACGTGGTAAGTTTTAGGAACAACAACAAATGGCTTGCCCATCACCCTTGCGAAGCTTTGTTGTTTAAAGATCTGGAAAATGTATGGAATGAATTAAAAACAAGTTATAATGGCGATTTTAGAAATCTGGTATACGGATATTTTCCGAGGGATACAGAAATAGTGTCAACGCTGAAGATGATTCGGAAAAGATTATACGGCATATCTTGGTCAATAAAGATTGAGAGTAAAAAATGAAATTCACTGAAGAACGATTAGAACGAGTATTTTCAGATTTCTTGGCACAGCAAGGATTTCCTCACCATCTGGGCATCATGATCAACCGGAAACCTGATGATGTACTCATTGAAGATGATTTAAGAGATTTTCTTTTAACCCGCTATGCTTCTCAAGGAATAACTCACAGCGAAGTTAAATCTATACTTCTTCGCCTCAAAGCCCTTTCTTCTTTGGATTTGTATGAGAGTAATAAGACATTTCTCAGAATGCTCACGGACGGGTTTATTCTCAAACGGGAAGACCGTAACCAAAAAGATATATACATTCAGCTGATTGATTATTCGGGGTTGAATGCACACCGACAACCTGAAGAAAATCAACTTATTTCCATTGTTGGCGAACGCGAAGCGCGGTATGGACAAGACAGTAATATATACAAATTCGTCACACAAATGGAAATTTATGGCACTGAAAAAAGAATTCCCGACGGCATCGTGTATATAAACGGATTACCCTTGGTAGTTTTTGAATTTAAAAGCACAACCCGAGAAGAAGCCACAATTAATGATGCGTATAAACAACTGACGGTTCGCTATCGCAGAGACATACCTGATCTATTTACTTTCAATGCTTTTTGTATTATCAGCGATGGCATAAATAACAAAATAGGTTCATTTTTTGCTTCGTATGATTTTTTCTATGCATGGCGCAGAGTAGAAGGTTTAGCGAAAGATGTAGATGGCATTGATAGTATGTTTACCCTTATTGAGGGAATTTTCCATAAGGGTCGATTGCGCGACATCATCCGTAATTTCATTTTCATACCGGACACAAGTAGAAAAGAAGAGAAAATTGTGTGCCGATATCCTCAATATTACGCTGCACGAGCATTATATGACAGTATTAAACGAGCACAAAAACCAAACGGCAACGGAAAAGGCGGTACGTATTTCGGTGCTACAGGGTGTGGAAAAAGTTTTACGATGCTTTTCCTTACCCGATTATTAATGAAAAGCGAGTATTTTGCAAGCCCGACAATAGTTCTCATCACCGATCGCACCGATCTTGACGATCAACTATCTGCACAATTTACTAATGCGAAAAGCTTTTTAGGTGACGATACCATCGTTAGTGTCGAGAGCAGATCTCATCTCCGTGAATTGTTGCAAGGGAGAAGTAGCGGCGGGGTATTTCTTACCACAATTCACAAATTTACAGAAGATACCAATCTTCTAACCAAAAGAAATAATGTTATCTGCATTTCTGATGAAGCACATAGAACCCAAGTTAATCTTGATCAAAAAATACGAATTACAGGAAATGGAGTATCCAAAACTTTTGGTTTTGCAAAATACCTCCACGATTCATTGCCAAATGCAACCTATGTAGGATTTACCGGAACACCTATTGATGCTACACTCGATGTATTCGGTAAAGTTATCGATTCATATACTATGACAGAGTCCGTTTATGATGAAATCACCGTTCGTATTGTCTATGAAGGCAGAGCGGCAAAAGTAGCTCTAAATAATAGCGAGCTTGAAAAAATAGAACAGTATTATGAAGAAGTCGCCAAAGCCGGTGCAAACCAATATCAAATTGAACAAAGCAAAGAAGAAACCACGCAAATGAACACTATTTTAGGAAATCCGAAAAGACTAAAAGCTATCGCAGAGGATTTTATTAAGCATTATGAAAAACGTGTGGAAGAAGGAGCTACCGTAAAATCTAAGGCAATGTTTGTATGCAGTTCAAGAGAAATTGCGTATACGCTTTTTCAGAATATTATAGAGTTGCGCCCTTCATGGAACGAAGAGCGGGAAGCAGAAGAAGGTGCAATTCTTACTGACAAAGATAAAAGAGAATTAAAGCCTATAGAGCGAATTAAAATGGTTATGACACGCGGACAAGATGATCAAAAAGAATTGTATGATTTGTTAGGCACCAAGGATTACAGGAAAGAACTCGACAGGCAGTTTAAGAATGAAAAATCAAATTTTAAAATTGCTATCATTGTTGATATGTGGCTTACAGGCTTTGATGTGCCGTTTCTCGATACTATCTATATTGATAAACCTATTCAACAACACAGCTTAATTCAGACCATTTCACGGGTAAACAGAAAGTATGAAGGTAAAAATAAAGGTTTAGTGGTTGATTATATCGGTATAAAAAAACAAATGAACCTTGCGCTCGCAAAGTATAATAAGGGCGATCAAGACAACTTTGAGGATATTGAAAAGTCACTACTCGTAGTACGAGACTATTTAGATTTATTAGCAAAGCTCTTTCATACCTTTGACAACTCAAAATACTTCAACGGAGCAGCGTTAGAGCAATTGGCATCTCTGAATAAGGCTGCAGAATTTATACAACAAACAAAGGATAGCGAAAATCGTTTTATGGGATTGGTCAAGCGCTTAAAAGCGGCGTATGACATCTGTGCCGGCAGTGAACTTCTAACACAAAAGGAAAGAGATTATACTCATTTTTACTTGGCGGTTCGCTCGATAATTTTTAAACTCACCAAGGGCGAAGCACCAGATACCGCACAGATGAATGCAAAAGTTAGGGAAATGATAAAGGACGCACTGCAAAGCGACGGAGTAGAAGAACTTTTTAAATTTGGTGACGATAAAACAACACATCAGGATTTATTTGATGAAGATTATATTGCAAAGGTTAATAAAATAAAACTTCCGAACACAAAAATTAAACTTCTTCAACAGCTTTTAGCGAGGGCAATCGATGAAATAAAACGGGTAAATCGAATACAAGGTATACATTTTTCAAAAAAAATGCAAACGCTAGTTGAGCGTTATAACAAAAGAGAAATAAATGATATTTTGAGAAGCGAAGTGTATGAAGAAATGGCAGAACACCTTACAAACCTGATATGGGATGTGAAAAAGGAGTTTTCTGCCGGTGATGAACTCGGTATTGATTTTGAGGAAAAAGCATTTTATGATATTTTGAAAGATTTGTGTTTAAAATACGATTTCACGTATCCTGACGATAAAACCATTGAACTTGCAAAAGCCGTAAAAGAGCTAGTCGACAGTCAAGCCAGATATCCGGATTGGAACAAACGGGAAGATATAAAATCAGCTCTGAAAGTTGGATTAATCTTACTTTTAGATGAATTCAATTATCCCCCGGTTGAAAGGGATGAAGTGTATGTTGAAATCTTTGAACAAGCAGAAAATTTTAAAAGGAATCAAAAATAATTGCTCTATACTGTTTTATCATTTTTCAGATCATACAAATGATAGTGACAAGATTTACACCGATATCTTTAATAAAAAATCATTGAACTTATCGCGCCACAAGTATTATCATAACCGTGTTGATACAAGATACTCCCCATTAAACTATGTTTGAGCAACTTTATTTTTGGTAAATGCTTTTAACAATAAGGAGCGAATAGTATGAAACTCGCAATTCTCGGCACTGGCGGTGTAGGCGGATACTTCGGCGGACGGCTTGCCAAAGCCGGTAATGATGTCACATTCTTAGCTCGCGGGGAGCATCTGCGCGCTATCCGGCAGCATGGCCTTACGGTCAAAAGCATCAAAGGCGATATCACCGTATCCCCCGCCGCTGCTACCGATACCATCAAAGATATCGGCCCAGTCGATGGTCCTACCGCTGGAAAACGGCGTGCTTGCTGCTGATGAACTTTCGGAACATATCAGTCACGACAATATCGTCGGCGGATTATGCCGTATCATCAGTAAAATAGAATCCCCCGGCGTGATAAGCCATTTCGGAATGGAGCCGTCGATCCTTTTCGGCGAGTTCAATAATGCGCCCTCGCCGCGCCTGCAGACATTACAAGCTCTATTCGATAAAGCCGGTATACATGC
Organism: uncultured bacterium; assembly: GCA_964539615.1. Lineage (GTDB taxonomy): Bacteria > Macinerneyibacteriota > Macinerneyibacteria > Macinerneyibacteriales > CAYRFE01 > CAYRFE01. Next base: position 288 of record CAZIJP010000156.1, on the reverse strand, counting down.
CCATATATCTCCCGACATCACCGCCGACCTGTGGAAAAAGCTCATTTCGATCTGTGTGAGCGGCTTACTGGCGGTCACGCGCACTACCTACGGCGAACTACGCGAACTTAAAGAAACGCGCCAATTGATGTATGACGTGCTGCATGAGGGGTACGCCCTGTCACAGAAGATCGGCGTGCATATCGAACCGGATTATATCGACAAGGCCGTGGCGCTGATCGACTCGTTCCCGTATGACTCCACTTCCTCACTCACACGCGACGTGTGGGAAAGCAAGCTTTCGGAGAT
>CAZIJP010000155.1:0-5934 GCA_964539615.1 uncultured bacterium | reverse complement strand
ATAGCAGGCGTAGTAACAGGGATTTTTAGAGGATTTTAAAGATAGGGAGAAGTAATAATGCAGGCAATAAGAGAAATAACCACGGTAACAGATCATAAAATCATATTTACATTACCCGATGGATTTAACTATAATAAAGTTGAACTTATCATTTTACCTATAGAAGAAAAACAAAATTTATCCGATTTCCTTCTTACGCTTCCAACTTTTACAACTGAAGAAATAAACAATATTGAAACAGCTAAAAAGGATTTGAATAAATGGGAAATCAAAGAGTTTTAGCCGACACATCGGTTTTGATAGAGTATTTCAGAAAGTACAACAAAGCCGATTCTATGCTTTATAAATTATCTAAAGAATTTGATATTTGTATTTCATCAATCACAGCTTTTGAATTTTTATCCGGCACGAATCAAAGCAATAAAGAAGCAATAAAAGAGTTGTTAAAACGCTTGGATATAATAAATTTTGATTTAGACTGTGCAGATATTGCAGGTAATATTTACAGACAATTAAAGACCGAAAATAAAATTATAGATACAGCCGATATTCTAATCGGTGCTACAGCTCTTAAATTATCCGTACCATTGGCAACTTTGAATTTAAAACATTTTGAGCGAATAAAAGGACTTGAATTTTATTGAGTAAGTTAAAAGATGTGAGCAATAGCGGGTAGGAAGATAAAGGAGAAAAGATTATGGCATTATTAAAGAAATTTGAAAATTATATAAAAGGAATGGGAAATATTTTTAATATTGCAGGTACTCCATATAAAGTGCAAGACCAACAAAAAAGAGTATCGGAAAATATGACCAAAGCTTGGGGGCGTATAGGCTATGCAATGACCAAATCTATGAATACTTTAGAGCAGGAATACAATGCAAAATCAAAAGAATTAAATTATGAAGAAATTTTTAATTATCTTTGAAAAATCAAAAGATGGATACAACGCTTATCTTCCCGGACTTCCCGGATGTGTTGCAGCAGGAAAAACCAAAGAAGAAACTGAAGAGCTTATTTATGAAGCAATAAAATTTCATTTGGAAGGTATGGAAGCCGAAGGCTTAAAAATTCCCGAATGCGAGATTGAAAGCGAAATGATGATATTTGCATAAAATAAGGATTTTACAAATGATAAACTCGGAATTATTCACAATAAAATATAACGGTACAACAAATGATATTGATGCCGATACATTTATATATACGCTTACAAATTTTAACGAATTATTAAAAGAAGTAAATACGCAAATTAACGGTATAACAAGTAAAGACACCGAAATACAGATTAAAATAAAAAGCCTTGCACCGGGTAGTTTTGATGTAAATATTGATATAATTTCTTCTTTAGGCAAAACATTATTAAATATATTTTCAAAAGACAATGTAGAATATGCAGCTGCTTTAATGGGGATTGTATGCGGTTTGTTTTCATACAGGCAATTTCTGCAAGGAAAACCTGCAAAAAATATAAAAGAACTCCCCGATAATAAAGTGGAAGTTGTAAACATTGATGATAAAAAAGCTGTAGTGGATTCGGTATTTGTAGTTTTAACAAGCGGAGAAAGAGGTCAGCGAGTAAATGAATACACAGGCAATATATTTGCTTATATGGCAAAAGATAACAACATAAGTTCTTTCGAGCTTTTAGACAAAAACAAAAAAAAGATATTCAGTGCAGATTATGATCAGTTTGAAAGTATCGGCGGAAATATACATTTTGAAGATAAAACACACCGATTTGTAATAAAACCTGCCGTATTAAATATTTATAAAATTATAATGGAAAAGAATCACCGCTGGGCTTTTTATTATGAAGGTGTCAAAATTTCGGCATCAATAACAGATATAAACTTTTTTGAGCATATAGATAACGGATTAAAATTTTCTAAAGGCGATACGCTCTTAGTTGATTTAAAAATAAAACAAGAATTTGATAAATCGGTAAATACCTTTATAAACAAACGCTATGAAGTAGTAAAAGTTATAGAACATAAACCAAGAGAAGAACAAAAAAACCTTATCTAAAATTTAGGCAATTTATAAGGGGTTAAAATTTGGGTACTGGAATAAAAGAATTTATTGCAAGTATATGGCAAATTGTAAACGGTAAAGAAAACGATCCTATTGTGATAGGTCTTATAATAGGTCTTTTTTCTGTTATAATTGCAAACTTTTCTTTATATTTAAGTTTTAGAGCAAGGCTTAAAGATAAGGATTTGCATATTAAAGATTTAGTAAATGAAAGAAATAAATTGCAGGATTACTTTTTTAAACACATGAATCTTGAAAGAAAAACGACAAAGAAAGGTAAACAATGATTTTATTCATATTACTTCCTATATTCGCTTTATTATATTTTGAGTACAGATATTTTAAATACCAAAAAAAAGAATGTGAAAAATATGCTTTTTATAAAGTAAGAGATAATATTATTAGTGATATTATTTTAAATGGAAAAAGTGAATATTATAAAGACTATGTTAAAATCAATAATTCAATAAGAAATTTTAGAGCAATTGATTTTAAATTTTACTCGAAAGCAACAGCAACAGCTTTAGACTCTATTATAGAACAATTATACAATAAAAAACCTGATATAAACAATCCAAAACTTAAACATTGGAAAGAGTTTGTTTTATTGATGATTAGCTACGGAAGAAAGAATAGTTTTTTAATTAGACTTGTAACAACAAAAAAAGGTAAAAAGATATTTCTATACACACATTTTATAACTGCAATAATACGGTTTATAAAAAAGCACCCCGAATTATTAAAAAAGAATAATAAAGTAGAAATAACCGGGAAATATATCGAATTGGACAGTTTAAACCCTGTCTAAAATTTAGGCAATTTATCAATAGCTTCATCCTTTTTCTTATCAATCAGTTTAGCATAAACTTGGGTGGTTTTCAAATCTCTATGCCCTAATAGCTTGCTTACTGTAAATATATCAACATCGTAAGTAAGACACATTGTAGCGAAAGTATGCCTAGCACAATGAAAAGTAATATGTTTTTTAATACCTGCTTTTTCTGTCCATAATTTTAAATGAGTCTCAATAGTCGCAAGAGTCGGTAAATCAAAAATAAATTCGCCTTTCTTTTGTTCTTTCAAAATACAAAGTGCATTCTCGCTTAATTTTATTCTTTCATTTTGAGATGTTTTTTTCTGTTTAAACTCAATGTAATCTTCTTTAATATCACTAAATTTTAATTTTATAATATCGGAAATTCTAAGCCCGGTAAAACAGCTAAACAAAAAAGCGTTGCATACTTCAGCATTTAAAAACGGTACTTGCATAAGTAATTTAAGTTCTTCTAAATTTAAAAACTCTCTTTTCACATTTGGGAATTTAACCTTAACACCATCGGCAGGATTATTCAAAATTATTTTATCTTGCACCGCCTGAGATAAAATTGATTTAAAAATAGCAAAATAGCTTTTGGCAGAATTTAAAGATAAATAGCTTGTCAAAAATTCATAATACTTTTTACAAAATTTTTCATCAATATTTTTAAAACTGATATTTTCATTAAATTTTCTTAAAGCTTTTTTAGAGCTCTCATAAGATTTGTGTGTTTTCTTTTTAATGCAGCCGTCAAAATAAACAAAAAAGTCAGCTTCAGAGAAAGAATTTTTAAAAGAAAAACCGTTTGAATCTTGAATATACAAAATTTCCTTTTTATCCCTTACAGCCATTGCAAGCAAAAAGTTTTCATTATCGTCTTTTACAGTATCAACACGGCCGATAAATCTAATATTAAGATAGTCATAAGAACACAGGCCGTTTTTCCTAAGGTCAAGATAAAAAGAGTAACCGCCCGACTTCAACTCCCTAACTCTTAGTTTAATATTTTTAGACTTATTTGAAGCATTTATTTTATCTATTATTTTCGCTACATATTTATTATTCATTTAAACCCCCGATTTTAACAAGCACAAAACCCGAGCAACAATATAGCAACAAAATAAACATATTCAAAGACAAATAAAAACGAAATTATACAGTATTTGGAGGGTGAAAAGTGGATTTTTGAGGGTAAATTTGGGAATTTGGGGTTGTATTAAATGTAATAAGCTTATATATAAAGCAATTCCACATACACCAACTAATACATAATATACAACATACTTTAAAAACACGAACAACAAATACCAAACAAAACAACAAAATAAGGGCAGTTTTTAACATGCTACCCTTATTATTAATAATAACCTCTTTTTAGCAATTATGCAATTAAACTTTCTCTAAATTTTACTAACTCTGCAACTACATCTTTTTCGCTTTTAACTATTTCGTTATTATTTGTCTGACTGATTTTAACAATTACAGGGCGTTTAAGTTTAACCTCTTCACCAAATAAATTAAAAAATATTTCTTCCCAAAACATCTGTCTAGGAATAATAAAATCTTCATAGAAAGCGTTTAGCTGAGTTTGTAGTTCATTACCACCGCCGAGTTTACCGGCTGTTTCAATTCCTATTTTCTTAGGTGGAACTCTAAAAGCTATACAAAAATTTATTTCATTTCTTGCCATAAGGTTCAAAAATGCACCGTCGATAACATTTTCATTGAATCGCAAAAATCCCAGCTCTGCCGATGAATCATCCATATTGATATTCATTAGTTTACATTTATTGTCCACGCCTTTATTTTGCCTTAACATGTCTTTTATTACTTCGGCTTGATCTTTTTTCATGTGCATTCCTTTAGTCCAAAAAACACCGCTCGGCTGTGCATCGTTTTCAAAATAGGCATCATTATAAGCATCTGCATTATTAGATTGTTTTAATTTTGACATAGCAGCTATCCAGTACGGCGTACCGTAATTCACATCATCTTCATAATTAAAAACATGCAAAATAAAACTTTTTTTACCTTTGTTTTTCATAAGTGCATCAAGACTAAATTCATCAAAAGACTTTGTGCTTGTAATCGGATTTTGAACAAATATCTTTTTTTCGCTTACAACATCTTTGATATACATTAACTGTACAGGTACATGATATAACTCTATAATTTCACTATCAAGACATACAACTTCAATATATCCGTTACCGGTGCGGAGCAAATCCTTATCAACTATAGAAAGCAAATTAAATTTTAATAATCCGTTTTTATCCGCTTTATCAAATCCCATACCAAAAGTATTTTGCATTACTTCATCAACACAGGTCTTAGCTATAATATTTTTCATTACAACGCTAATACTTGTTACAGGATCATATTTATAACTCTTAAAACCTGTAATTACTTTTTCTTCAGTATAGGTATCTCTTGATTTAATTACAGTAACACTGCTTTTACTTTTTGCCATATAGTCCACCTGTTTTATATTATTTATCTAAATCACACTTATCGAAAAACCGCCCAAATCGGGCTCTTCTACAGAAAGCAAGCTATAAGCCGCTTCTTTACCTTTTTTATTGTAATACTCCGATAACTTTATAATTTCGGCCGTATTAAAAAACTGAGCGTTTTCAGTTGATTCGATTATAGAAGACATGCCCTCATAATATATAATATTACCTGTAGAAACAAGGCCTTCAAGAGTAAAATATTTAATACTTTCCTGCATTTTATCATACAAAAATTTATTTTCAGAATCAGTACTTGTTGCACTATATCCGTTAATCTCATTATAACGAACAATACCAATTTCAAGTTTAACCTTCATTACAGCACCGTTAATTTGAGCAGTAATAAAAGCATCCGATAACCTCGCAGGTAAATTACCCGCTGTTCTCATTGTTGCAACATCCATAATTTATTCCTTTCTATAAAGTTCTTGGATTAAGTAAAACAAAGTTTGTGCCATCATATACAATTTTACAAAACATATTAGCAAGAATATCATTGTTAGAAAGAGTAGTACTAACACCTTTTACAATCGTTTTAGCAGTTAAGCTATTTATTGCTATTGTTGCTTC
>CAZIJP010000154.1:0-5936 GCA_964539615.1 uncultured bacterium | reverse complement strand
ATTCGGGTTATCGTCAACAGCATAGACAACACCTTCGCCGCCAGAGCCGAGTTTGGCAGCCAACATTGCGTGATCGGTTCGCCCCGTTTGATATAAATATACTCTATTCATAGCCCTTGTATTCTATCGGTTTTCAAATAATTGTCAAATAATTTATCTTGATGTGGAATTATTTTAGTACTGTGTTTTTTTCGCTTGACAATTCGTCGATTATTGGGTATAAAGGTGTGTCACGTATGATACTCCTCCGTAGCTCAACGGTAGAGCAATCGGCTGTTAACCGATTGGTTACTGGTTCGAATCCGGTCGGGGGAGTTTTTTTTTAATTTATCAAATATATTGATTTTATTTAAAGTTTAATGTAAAATTTCTTATGTTGTTTTGTAATTTTATTTTTTCAACACGATTGGTAATCTTGAAATTCGGTTTTATTGTATTTTTACAATCAATGCATCTTGATATATTTTCACAAAACATAACGCTTGATGACGAAAATTCAAAACATCCCACTAAAAATACGTATCATTACGTTCGTATTGAAAACTTGGCTGAACAAGAAATAGGAGAATCGATTTTTCGCGCATTTTATAAGCGAGCCGGTATCCCCATCACTCTTCTGAAATACCCGGGCGAACGATGTCGCCATATGGCAAGTAATGGTGAAATTGACGGTGAAATGATGCGTATCTATTCATATGGAGAACGTAATCCGATGTTAATACGAGTTCCTACACCTTATTATTATCTTGATACTACTGTTTTTGCAAAAACAAAAAGCAAAATTATTGTAAAATCAAAAAACGATTTGCGTAAATATTCAATCGTTGTTGTTCGAGGTGTTCAACATACTAAGGATATGACCGATGGTTTGGTAAATGTTCATATTGTCAACGATACAGAACAAATGATGCTCTACTTAAATGAAGGTCGAGCTGATATTGCTCTGGCCAATTCTATCGATGGAAAGGCCATTTTAAAAAAATTGAAAATCAATTCAATAAATCCAATCAAAACATTAGCAGTACATGATTTATATCACTATATACATGTTAAGAATAAACTTCTTGTGCCAATAATTGATAAAATAATATCCGACATGAAACATAACGGAGAATTAAAAAAACTTATTAGCGTATCAGAAGCGGAATTTTTGAAATAATCTACGCTTTTCCAAATTCTCATGCAACTGGTAGTTTAGCTTTGTAATGAAATATACGGGATTTTCTTAGTATATATACGCCTCACCCCGGTATCCATATTTTCTTTGAATTAATAAACTCTGTGTCTTTCGGGAATTCAATGGAAAACTTTGATTTTGTATAAAAGAATAATCCCTTATAAGAGGTCATATACTTATATGCTTCAGAGAAAATACCTTTTTCATAGCACCAGACGATCAAAAGTTTTTCATTCATCGAAGCGATCTTTAAAAATTCCTCCGGTACAAGTTCGATAATTGCACCTGACGCTTTGATCGCACGCGCGATCTCTGCTGCCGCTGCTGCAGCAACTGCACCTGCTTCTGCTCCCATGCTATTCTCCTTTGTTTATGTGAGTATAGGTTGTTTTTTTTTAATTGTCAATATATTATGCAATAGTTAATCGATTCTTGATTTTTATGATTATACCTGTATACTTATTACATGGATAAAAACAAAGCGTTGTCGTTGTACAAAGATATCAACAATTCCATTCGAGCGGTCATCAAAGGCGATGATACCGTTATACGCAAAATCCTCGCTGCTTTTTTCAGCGGCGGCCATGTGCTTTTGGATGATTATCCGGGAACCGGCAAGACCACGCTTGCAAAGACGCTTGCTCGCACCATACATGCCGATTTCAGGCGTATACAGTTCACACCCGACCTGCTGCCTTCCGACATCATCGGCGTATCTATCTATGACCCTCGCGATAATTCTTTCCATTTTCATAATGGCCCGGTCTTTACCAATATTCTGCTAACCGATGAGATAAACCGCGCCAGTCCGCGCACGCAATCCGCTCTTCTGGAAGCAATGGCGGAAAACCAGATCAGCGCCGACGGACATCAATATGAATTGGGCGACCTCTTCTTTGTGATCGCTACGCAAAACCCTGCCGAATCTCACGGCACCTATCCGTTGCCTGAATCGCAGATGGACCGTTTTACGATGCAGTTGCGCATGGGCTATGTCAACCGCGACGAGGAAGTATCGATACTTTCTGACGGGTTCGATCCGCCGTTGGACCATGTGAGATCAGTTGCAACTGCAGAAGACATACGCGAGATTCGCAAACATATTCAGACCGTTCGCATCAGCGAGGAATTGAAATACTACATTGTCGACATCGTGGCGGCCACGAGAACATGGCCCGGTGTTGTGCTCGGTGCAAGCGTACGTGCGTCATTGTCGATCATGAAAACTGCACAATCACTTGCTTTTTTTGACGGTATTGACTTTATCACTCCCGATCATATTCAGGAGATAGCTCCCGATATAATATCACACCGCATGGCGCTCGATCCGCAGGCATCCTTCGGCGGGCTCACGCCTCGTTTGGTGGTTCACGATATAATCCGATCAATAAAAGCACCGGTATGAAACAACGAATGTACCGTACGTATCGACGTACTTACGGTTTCAATACGTTTCTCGGAGGTCTGTTTACAAAACAAGGTTTTTTTATAGTGGGATGTTTTTTGTTTTGCGTGATCGTTGGCGGTGATGCACGAAAGACCATGATATTCCAGATAGGAAGCGCCCTGGCGGCATTTCTTACCATAGGATTTTTAAGTAATATTTTTTTTTCACATAAATTGAGCGTTTCACGGTTAATGCCGAAGACGGGCATGGCTGATGAACCGTTCCGCTATCGGTTGCAGTTTTATAATAACGGCAAATTGGAAAAAGGATTGTTTTTTGAGGAAGTACCGGAAGACCCGCGTCCCGACCTTAGATCATTTCTCACAACCGTAGAACCATCGGAAAACAAACGGAATGCCTTTGATAAACGATTCGGATATTACCGTTGGATGTGGCTTATCAAACGCAATCTGGGAGCCCTATTCACTGAAACCGAGCTGCCGGTTTTATTTCCTGCAACTCAGGAATCCGTCGAATCCTCATTTATACCGCAACGCAGAGGATATATCCGTTTCAAAGGTATACGCATCATCCGAAAAGACATCTTCGGCCTTACAAAACGCTCAAGGGTCATTACTGCTCCCGCATCCGTGCTGATATTTCCCAAAATGTATGCCGTGCCAAAATCGATCCTACCCGGCACACGAAAATATCAGGAAGGAGAAACAGCGCTTATACGCAAGGTGGGCGACTCGGAAGAATTCCTTTCTATCCGGGAATACCAACCCGGCGATCCCCTGAAACGTATCCATTGGCGATCGTTTGCAAAACTGGGAAAACCAATGGTTAAAGAAACTCAGGATCAATTTGCGTCGCGTCATGCCTTAATTCTCGATACATTCTCGGAAAACGGCGATGATGCCGTTTTTGAGGATGCCGTTTCGATTGCCACGTCATTCGTCGCTGCTCCACATGCGCCCGATGTGCTTCTCGACCTGTTATTTGTCGGTACTCAGTCCTATTGTATGACCTGCGGCCGCGGCGCTGCCGATTATAGTTATCTTATGGAAATACTCGCATGTGTCATACCTGCATCAGGCGTCACGTTTACATCGTTATCCGAGCATGTGATGCGCCATGTCACAACCGTCAGCGGATGTATCATGGTTTTATTAACGCTGGATCCTGATCGCTTGCATCTTGTACGGTCTTTGGCGGGATCAGGAATGCCACTTGATGTATATATTTGCACCAATGACCCGGATCATGTCAGATCAATTCTCACGGATAATCCGTTGAAAACACCGGTCAAGATCATTCAAAACGGTCTCGTTCAAAAAGGACTTTCAGGATGAGACCGCGTTTTTTTATCGGCGCATGCCTATTTTTCTGGGGTATATCTACAAACCTTTTAGTAATCGGCATCATTGCAGCGGTAATCATTGAGTTTTCGTTCATTATTCCTAAACGTCGAACATTCTCGATCAACGATTACACTACGTTAGCCGACATTTCATCCACGCTGGTCGTTATGACTATGGTATTAATGCTGATAACGTATGAACGTGAATATATAATGATAAATTTCATAAAATGGCTTCCTATTGCATTATTGCCCGTCATGATCGGTCAATTTTACGGCGATATCGATACGATCATTATCGGCACACGGCTCGGCGTTAAAAAAGGCAAAACCCCTTATATGCACAAACCATTGAACATCACGCCGTATTATACGCTTATATGCATTATCTCAGCAGCGATCATTAATTTGAGATCAGATTATTTTTATCCTTCAGTCTTTGTTTTGACCGCGTGGGGGTTGTTCTCTTTTCGCTCAAAGCGAGCAGGTTCAATAAAATACAGTGTGGCATTATTAGTAACCCTACTTCTTGGGTTAGGCTTATACATCGGGTATTCAACAGTTCACAGAATAATGTGGAACTCATTTTCCAATTACTTACGTCATCATTATCAATACAGCCACTCCCATGGCAATCTTACCGAAACATCTATAGGAGATATAGGAAAAATAAAACTGGATGATTCTATTGTTTTCAGAGTAAGTTCAACGGACATACCGCCTTTTTATATTCGTAAAGCAAGTTATTCTCTATTCAGGGGTTCTTCCTGGTATCTGCCGAATCTTACTAAACAAGACATTTTCATCAATAATGGTATTTGGAATATAATTCCGATTGATGCTTCTTTTCCAACGAAACAATTATCCGTCCAAATGAGCATGGCATCCACGAAAAATGAATATTTACTTTTACCACCCGGAAGCCACACAATAAAACGGTTGGCTGTTGTTGGGTTATTCAGAGATGATTACGGCACGGTTAAGATCGAAGAAAGCCCATCATTTCTTGATTACAGCGTAGACTATTCACCTGCTCTTCCATTTCAAGGAGCACCGCGTCAGGAAGACCTGTTAATTCCTCCGAAAGAACGTGAGCTTTTTAACCGTGTCGCCCGCGAACAAGGAATTTCAAACAGTAAAACTGCTGCGGAAGCGGTAGATAATGTCAAACATTATTTTTCAAAAGATTTCTATTATTCCCTCACACTACCGTCACATGCACAAGGTATGAGCCCGCTTGGCACATTTTTGACAATACGTAAGGCCGGTCATTGTGAATTTTTTGCTACCGCCACAGTTCTTTTACTTCGCACTGCCGGTGTACCTGCCCGATATGTTACGGGCTATTATGTATACGAATACAGCACGCTTGAACGGCAATATATTGCCCGAGCGCGGCATGCTCATGCGTGGGTCACCGCCTATGTGGACGGCAAATGGGTTGATATCGACACAACCCCATCTATTTGGCTTCAGGACGAAGAAGAAAAAGCGTCAGGTTTTTTGTCACCGTTACGTGATCTCATTTCGTATTTACGCAATCAATATCTTTTATTAAGCAGAAATAAATCCACAACATTGAACATCTATTTGGCTATCATTGCAGCGTTATTGTCGGCTTTTCTTATCATTCGTATATACCGCAAAGCAAAAAACAGAAATAAGCTGACGATCAACAAAAAAGAGTTTACCCGTGTTGATTCATTGTTTTATGCTGTTGAAAATAAATTGACGACCTTAGGTTTTCCGCGACCTTATCATATGACATTTCAAGAATGGTTGCATCAAATTAATGATAAAGGATTAGTGCCCGATATTGAAGAAATAAATAATCTTCTTGAATATCATTACCGATTGCGTTTTGATCCTATCGGTCTAACAAATAGTGAATTAGAAGTGTTTTCTCAATTAGCCGAAATATGGCTAAATTCTTTTAATAAATAATGTAATATTAGTACAAAAAAAATGCCTGATGACGACCTACTCTCCCACGCAGCAACCCACGCAGT
>CAZIJP010000153.1:0-5962 GCA_964539615.1 uncultured bacterium | reverse complement strand
GGCAATTATGGTTTGAGGGCTAAAACATTTTAAGAAAGATTGCGACAGATCTTGAAGAAGCAACTGGTACGCGGTGGTCTGCTCATCGGAAATACTTTTACTGCGGTAGTCTTCAAGCACTGCAAATTTCATGATTTTTTTTTGAAAGACATTTTTCTTTTCGACAATATCATAAATGAATATCTCGGCACGTAATTCAAAGATAAGATCTGAGTACGATCTGCGTTTCCATTCCTCGGATGATTCCCATAATCCGGGATATCCCGAATAATCTGCCGAAAACGCAGGGCTCATACCATCGTTTTTTTTATTGGCAAAAAATTTTGTCTCATAGAAGATAACGCCAGTCACAATATATTGAATGTTTTCGGTAGAAAGAAAGGCAAGTTCGGGTTTTTCATTGTTGATGATCTTCGGTGCTATTTTTTGTACCAAATCATAGGAGTATTGGTCATGAGCTATAAATTTTATTTCGGAATTTTCATTGGTGTCAAGAAATTCTCTGAATATTCTGATAGCAGATTCATCCGGAAGGCGCTCCATGGTCTGACTGGTAAACGGAAGTATGAGAAAATTGCCTTTTTTGATCATGATCTCAGGATCTTTTGAATAACGAATGTTGACAGTGTTGCCAAAACTGCATGCGGAAAAAAGTAACAACAGAAAAAAATTATTTATCAAATGTTTTAAAACTGTCATAATTGGTCTTCACGGCTTTCAAATCCTGTAATGCCAGGCTTTCTTTATAATATTTTTCCGCTTTTTCACGTTCTCCAAGCGCTTCATATATTACTGCAAGATTATTTTTTATCTTATAATTATCAGGTTCCAGCTTTTCGGCTTTCAATAAATAGAACTCAGCCTCCTTATATAATCCTTGCGAGGTGAGTTTGAAAGCATAATTGTTGTAATCACTGACCGTTACAAAATGGGCACATGAGACGAACAAAAAGATACAGCAGAGCAAAATATATTTCATACACCAGAGTATAACAGAACGATGAGGTTTTCGCAATCTGTTTTTATGTAATATATATTATCATAATAATCATGGAACCTTTTGACATGTAAACGAATTGTACCTATAATAACTTATCAAAGGAGGCTTTTATGAGACCACTGACCATTGTTTTGGCTGTTGCACTGTTCTTAGTTTTTTCATCATGCGGTAAAATGAAAGAGACCCCGTCATCATCTACCCAAAAGATGCGTTCGGCTGTGACCGATAATACCGGTAAAGGTGATTATGAGAAAAAAGAAGCTGACGAATCAATGACACCCGGTAACGAAGAAGGCGGTTTGGATAAAGACAATAAGACCACTACTTCCACAACTACTCCCGTCAAGTTGAGCAGGAAGATCATCAAGACCGGTCAAATAAGCCTGGAAGTAAAAGATCTGAAAACAACTGAAAAGGCCCTCAATGACCTGATAATCAAAAACGCCGGCTACATCGCAACATCAAATCTCAACGAGGGATATCTTACGATCACGGCACGCATACCGGTTGATAGATTTGATGCATTTGTGGAAAAAACAGACGGCATGGGCAAGGTCACGTATAAAACGATACAAGCAGAGGATGTGACCGATCAATATTTCGATCTCGACGCACATATCAAAACACGCAAGATACTCCTCGAACAATACCAGGCGCACCTGCGCAGGGCAAATACGATCGATGAAATGCTCAAGATCGAGCGTGAGATCAACAATCTTATCCGCGAAATAGAACAGCTTGAGGGCTCTTTCCGCCAATTGGACAATCAGGTGGAGTATTCTACGGTGACCTTCACCATCAGCCTCCCCCGCTCGCAACAGATATCTGAATCTTATCCTTCTTTTGTTGAAGGCTTGAAGAAACTCGGATATGACATCATTTGGTTCAGCTACCGTGTGCTCATGATGATCATTTATCTTGCAGTTTTCGGGACCATTCTCTTTGCTGTGTTCGGCGGCCTTTATGTACTTACATTCGGTAAAATCGGAATTATCAGGAAAATATTTTCTAAGAAAAAACCAGTAAACAGTTAATCCGTCGTTAGCGGGGACGTTGTCTCCGCACTTATTTTGAACATGGATTAAAAAAAAGCCCGGCGTAAACCGGGCTTTCGTTTTTGAATAACGTTAACAGATCAGAGATTGCCAATGGTGGCAACCATGATAGCTTTGATGGTATGCATACGGTTTTCCGCTTCATCAAACACTTTTGAGTGCTTACTGCGGAATACTTCGTCGGTAACTTCCATTTCCTTCACGCCGTGTTTCTCGAACACTTCCTTGCCGACCTTGGTCTCAAGATCATGGAAAGCAGGCAGGCAATGGAGGAAAATAACGTCCGGGTTGCCGGTCTTCTTGATCATGTCCATATTGACCTGATACGGTTTGAGCTGTTTGATGCGCTGCTCGAAGAGGTGTTCCTCTCCCATTGACACCCATACGTCGGTATAAATAACATCAGCATCTTTAACGCCTTTAGCGATGTCGTCGGTAAGTTCGATGGTCGCGCCGGTCTTTTTGGCTACTTCCATCATCTCTTTAACGAGTTTCTCTTCCGGGAAAAGCTCTTTCGGAGCTACTGCCACGAAATGCATACCCATTTTGGCACAACCGATCATGAGCGCATTGCCCATATTGTTGCGTGCATCGCCGGCATAGACGAATTTTACTTTTTTCAGCGGTTTGTCGATATTTTCTATAACGGTGAGCAGGTCTGCGAGGATCTGGGTAGGATGGTCAGCATCAGTGAGGCCGTTCCATATCGGGACACCTGCATGTTTTGCCAATATCTCTACAACTTCCTGTTTGAAACCGCGATACTCGATACCGTCGTAAAAACGGCCGAGAACCTTAGCGGTGTCTTCGAGGGATTCTTTTTTACCCATCTGGCTGTCGTTGGTACCGAGGAAGGTCACATGAGCGCCTTCGTCGAGAGCAGCCACTTCGAAAGCACAGCGTGTGCGTGTGGATGCTTTTTCAAACAGAAGAACGACGTTCTTACCTGCAAGAAGATTGCCCGGGATACCTGCGCGTTTTTTGTTCTTAAGGTCGCGGGAAAGGTCCAAAAGATACTGGATCTCTTCGGTCGTGAAATCTTTCAAAGTCAAAAAGTGTCTGCCCTTTAAATTTACCGGCATATATCAACCTCCTGTGTTTATAACGATTACTTTAAGATACGCGTTCCGGTCTTGCCTTCGAGCGCTTCCTCGATCATTTCCGGCGCGGTGATTATAACCTTTTCGCCGCCGTTTTCAAGGAAATTGATAGCAGCCTGAATCTTCGGGCCCATGCTTCCTTTCGGGAACTGCCCTTCTGCCATATATTTTTTACAATCGGTGATTGATATCTCCGAAAGATCTTTCTGATCAGGTTTACCGTAGTTTACGGCCACCTTTTCAACACCGGTCGAGATGACCAGCGTTTTAGCGCCGATCTCAAGCGCAAGGACTGCGGATGCATAATCTTTGTCGATGACGGCGTCTACGCCTTCAAGTGTTTTATTCTTTTCATAATAGACCGGGATACCGCCCCCGCCGACAGTGATGACCACTGCGCCTGCGTCGACAAGTTTACGGATCATGTTCTTTTCTACAACGGTCTGCGGGATCGGTGACGGTACGACACGGCGCCATCCGCGGCCTGCATCTTCCACCATTTTCCAACCCTGCTCTTTTATAAGCGCTTCAGCCTGTTCCGGTTTATAGAACGGGCCTACCGGTTTTGACGGATTTTTCATCTGCGGGTCTTCAGGGTCGACCACTACCTGCGCAAGGACGGTCACAACTTCTTTTTCGATTCCGTCGAGTATAAGACGGTTTTGCAGGCTCTGTTCGATCATATAGCCCATACCGCCCTGCGTGTCGGCCACGATTACTCCGAGTGGACGATCAGGCATATTGAACTGCTCGATACCTGCCTGTGTGCGGAGAAGCATGTTGCCGGCCTGCGGACCGTTGCCGTGGGTCAATACAACGTCATAACCGCTTTTGATGACCTTTATGATGCCGTCGAGGGAAGCACGCGTATTGCGGAATTCTTCCGTAACGGTGCCCTTTTCACCGTGGCGAATAATTGCATTACCGCCGAGTGCGATAACTACTTTTTCCCGTGACATATCGTACCTCCTTATTTAATTGCCAAACAAAAAAGGAAGGCGTCTCTTCCTCCCTGTAAGCCGATTATAGCAATTTAGAACCGCTTGGCAAGGATATTTTTTCGATTAAACGCTAATATCGCCGTTGATGTCGCGATTTATGCGATTACATGCGATTATCGCACAATAGCATACACTACTATACGCAAGCATACTCAACCATACTCGCGCATACTCGAGTATAAAGCTCTCTATTGCCGATAGTACGTATAAATGCGTATTTTTTCGCATAAAAGACATTTAACAGAATAATCTTTCCTGTTCATTAATAATTCATTAATAAGCCTACATTTTATTTTTCTAACTATTTTAGTAAAATTCTATGGTTTTCGAAGCCTGAGAAATTGAATATAAGCATTGATCGTATAAGAGCACGTTTTCACGTGCCCTAACAAGTGTTTATTTTACGTATAAGTTATGAGCCAAACGAAATCCCGTATGATTGAAGGTAAAATTCGGATAATCACCGTCACGATTTGAGCAGCGGTTCACGTCCCAGCCGTGATTCCACCAGCCGCCTCCGCGCAGGCAGCGTTTTGTACCGTTCTCAGCCCCTGTAGGGTCGGTCTGCTCATCCGCGGTATACGGTGCTTCCCAATCGTACAGCCATTGCCAGACATTACCGGCGATATCGTGCACACCCATCGGGTTGGCTGCCATGGCATCTACGGGAGATGTTTGAGCGTAGCCGTCGTTGTAATCTTTGAAAGGCAACAGCCCTTCAAATCGCCACCAAATTTTCAATGGCGTGAAATAGTTCTCGGCAGAGACATCGGCTACATTTGCCGCAGGTTTACCGTTGAATGACGGCATATCGTCTCCCCACGGATACTTGAGCTCTTTGCCACCGTTGCTTGCCACAAACTCATATTCGGCTTCGGTCGGCAGACGGTATCCGTTTTTGCTCATATCGGCTTTCCATGTTTTCATATCATAAACCGGCTGTAAACCATGCAGCTCTGAAACGTAATTGCAATAAACGACCGCGCCGTACCAACTGATAAATGCACACGGATGATGTTCTCTACCGGGAACGACCGTAAGTTTATTGCCGTCAAAGGCGATCTCAGACGGCAAGGATTCAACCGGAGGCTCGATCGTGAAACCTACCAGCAATTCGTTGTTGTGACCGTTTAAAACAATACCTTTTTCTGTAATATCCACGAGACCTTTTTTAAACGCTTTATTGAACACCCTTACAACTTCGGCATTGGTGACATGGTATTTTGCCATTAAAAAATCTGAAAGCGTCACCTTATGCACCGGTCTGCAGAATTCTGGTAGATCGCCGACCGCGTCTCCCATCATGAATGAACCGCCGGTGATCTTCGCAAAATACGTTTCATCAGTGAACAATCGCTTTTGCTGCTTTGTTGTGAATACATACGCCACGATACTGAGCACCGCTAGAATACAGAGTATCAGCAACGGAATTACAAACATGCTTCTTGTCATGATCCCCCCCTTTGTTTCCCAACCGGGTTTATCATATAATCGGCATCAGTGATCTGCCATTAAACTTTAGTTGTAAAAATGCGTAAAAATGATACTTCCATAATAAATTTACGGTAAACTTTAGTTTGAATTATACACAAAAAGAGTTGGTCTTACGTTAACGATCTCGACAAAAGCAAATTTCTAACACGGCAACTATGATCAAGAAATATGCGATAACAATCGATTCAGAAATGATCGAAGCAATGACGGCCTATAGCTTTCGATGTTATTGGCATGCGGGAACGGCAATTCGGGCGTCTGTTTTCCCAAGAACGCACACAGTTTTTCCCAAACGGCGCCTTGTTCCCAACA
>CAZIJP010000152.1:3796-6015 GCA_964539615.1 uncultured bacterium | reverse complement strand
GGTTATGTTGAGTTAGTATATAATACTTAATAATGCTTGCAAGTCGCAAGCATCGAGGCAACCCTTTTTAACAAAAAGGATTTTGTATTTCAGTACGAGCCAATACTACCGATGTACCGCTGTAAAATCAAGTGTTCTTATTTATTCGCCGCAAAGTATGCGGAGAATAACGCGTTTAATCTCCGCAATCCTGTATTTATTACTCTTTACGTTCTTTAAATCAAATATCCCCAAACACCCTAAACACTTGACAAAGGTTATATAAAGACATATAATTAGATGAATCCGAAATATGGCTAGACCATAAATTAGGATTCACCCGGGACGGTAACGTCCCTTTTCTTTTTATAACTCAACAATTCCCCATGTATTATTTCTAGTAACATGTTTGTTAAGTATTGGATCTAACAAATCATAAAGATGTAATGCGCCTTTATTTTTCATATAAGCATTAGGTTCATATTTTTGTCTTAATGAATATGCTACGACATCTACAAACTGATGCAGGTAAGAATCGGAAGAATCTTTTAAATATGGATCTTCAATTAAGTATTCTAATTGCATATTTCTATAACCGCTTTGATACATACTACGATCATTTGGAATAGGATTGTATTTTCTCATTTTCCGAATAATTGTTTTTAATTTAGTCCCATCGGTATTATCTGGTATCAACATGCCTCGATCGTCGGTATTTGATGGGCCTGGGAAATTGTGGTTACGTATAGTATTTTCGAAACGTTGAATTAACGTTGTCCATGCTAAATCAAAAATATCTTCATCTTTCCCCTGTTTATCTACTACGACACTAATAATACTAACATCTGACAAGCCCGATAAAAAACGCATGCTTTTCCTTAAAATATCTAATCGATCGTTTCGTTTTATTCTAACTACCTCTTTAGGGTTATTAATGAAGTGGCTTGCGTGAATTTCTTCTCTCTTTTTTAACCCATATCGATCTTTACAGAAATTTCTAAAGCCGTTAATTTCTTCTAAAACATTTTTCCATCGTAATTCATGAAGAATAATTCCACTTAAAATAAAATATCGTGTCTGACTATTATTCAAACCAGTATCGCCGCTCTCATCTGCGTATAATAAATACATTAAGATCCTTTCTATTAATTTGACTAAAACCAAAAAACAGTTCTCATTGCCAAACCATCTGCCGACACAATACTTTCTTTCTTTTGAGTGGCATGACTATCTGTGAAAAACTTCTTTGTTCATCAGAATATTATATTAACCGAAACCATTATAATCATCAAGAGGTTTATACGCTTTAATTTCGCTTTAAACCAGCCTATCTTTCGCGAAAAACTAATTATCCCTGTCTGTAAAACCAATTTATCACATTTTTTCAAATCTGCTTTTTCTTCCGGATACGAAATCCTTTTGTGTTTAGATTGGTTTTCATATTTTGTCCTTAATATATATCAAAGCAACAGCAACTCCTGTATTTGATTTTTGAACTCTTGTTCCATAGCAGGAAACGAGGCATAAGTCCAAAACGGAATGTTTTTCGCGGTAATTATTATGTCATAATTTATAGAAGCGTTAGAAATCACAAAATTAACCATGGGATTATCGATCAATTCCGAATCGACATTTGGATATAATAAGATTACCGTATCGCAATGCCGCTTGAAGGCATAAGAAACCATTTGATACATATCAGATTGAGCAATTCCTGTTTTCATATCTGAGCGGTCATACTTTCTCATTTTATACTTTGTATCAATGATAATTTCTTTATCCGTTTTTCGATGTGTTAGTAAAATATCATGCCGCATACGAAAAGCTTGCGGAATATCGATAAGATACAAATCTGATTTTTGACCTTCGATCTTATAGTCGTTGAAGAAATATTTTTCAAACATGGCCAGTACGTAATCTTCAAAAAGAACTTCCATTGGAAGAAGTAAGCAATATTGAGCATTTTCAGCAGTATCAGAAGCGTAAATCTGTTGATCCAAAATATTGCTGCACAATTTAATTATATCCTGATATTCTCCAAAATAGGGATTAATACTTACATTGTGCAAATCAAAGGAGGTGCAAACACGATCATCAACCTCATCCAGAACAAACAACAGTTCGTCACACAAAGATTGTGTATCGTTGTATACGCCTTTAAAACGGACTTCAAAATAAAAAAAGGCAGAATGCTCTGCCTTTTTTCTACAAAATTAAAGTGTTTATATTCAATTGCTGCG
>CAZIJP010000152.1:0-3786 GCA_964539615.1 uncultured bacterium | reverse complement strand
TAACGTATTTAATTGATTGATTTACTTTGTTGTTAAAAATATACGACTCATAACGACAATCGACTTGATGACCCTGTCCTCTTGAATAATGCCTAGAAAGATACTGAGGAAAGACGATTTGCCCTTTTATTGTCGTAAGCGGATCGCACAACTCTTCATATAGGGATAATGGCATCTCCATAACCACAGCGTGAATTTTCTTTATCATTAAAAAAAGAAGAATCTCCGGAAAAGATTGCGTTGTAAGCGTATCACTCTCAGTTGATAAAAATGGAAATACAAGTTTCTTAGAATATAACAACCACTGCAGGATATGCCTGTGCATCGCCGATGTGCTTATATTGGGGTTGTCAGCGAATATTTTGGGGAATATTTCTATACGGATATCGTGGCATTGAATAAATCCTATGTAATTATTGGCCCTAACTTTTGCTCCGTCAAAAGAACAGAATGGCTGCCAATTCATATCACTAGGAATAGTATCCTCAGAATAATCCTCATACGTAGGAATGATTCTTTTTTGCCATATTTCAGAAAGATAGCGTTCTATTTGTTCGCGCTCGGCAATACTAGTTAAGGATGCCCAGTTGCCATATTCGTACAATTGGATTGTTCTCATTTATTCTTCCCGAGAAACATCCCATGAATAGGTATCCTTATTGAATTTCACTGTCCATGCTGTTTCAGTAAAGACTGTTTCCACACGTTCAATGTTTCCTGAAAGGTATTCAAGAACTAATGGTATGATCTTATCGGTCAGAATTGTTTCTGTTGAAGCCTGCGACATGAAATACGCATGGCCAATAAGATAATCATGTGATTTCTTTAAGTCAAACAATTTTGTATTGATTTCTTGCAACAGTTCAATGCGATCGTTAGATAAAAGCATTTTATCATAAACAGGATAAAAACCTTGAAATACAAATCGACGACGTAATGCGATATCTATAAGAGCAATAGATTTATCTGCGGTATTCATAGTGCCGATTATATATACATTTCCAGGGATACCAAATTCTTCTCCGGTCGGTAATGTGGTAATAATCTCATTTGATGCGCCTAACCGTTTATCCTCTTCCAGCAATGTTATCAACTCACCAAATACACGTGAGATATTTGCCCGGTTTATTTCGTCGATGATAATACAAAATTTTTGCTCCGGAGATTTCTTTGCTCGTTCGCATAATTTTTTAAAAACGCCCTCTTTTTGTTCAAAGATCAATTGTCCGTTTTTTTCAGTAGGACGAAGTCCGGTTATAAAATCTTCATATGAATAGTTTTGATGGAATGTAACAAATACAATAACCCCTTGTTTGAGATACTCTGAAAATAGTTTTTTACCTTCAGCTTCATCTGTGATTTCTTTACCGGCACAAATCATTGCGGCGTAAATTCGAGATTGATACGTTTTGCCGGTGCCCGGAGGACCGTAGAAAATCATATTTTTGTTTTCACATATTTTATTGCTTGGTGCTTGTTCCATGGTGGCAACCTCCTGTGTGTCTTCTTCATTATCCTCTGTTTCCGGCTTTGTTCTCCAAAGAACATTTTGTGTAATTAATGCTGCCATTGGGCCTTTATAACAGTCATCTGTTAGAGAGTTTTTGGTCAATGTTACCGCGTCTCCATCATCGGTAACGATTCGTGTTAATTTTTTCATTGTCTCTATATAGTGAAAATATTTGTCTGCAGGTTTTTTTAACGGTGCTTCCCCCGAGATTTCGCAAGCTTGAGCGTATAATACCTTCCGATATAATGCATAGTTATCCGGATACATCATTGCTAAATAAAATGATATAACAGAATAGTTCTGGCATGATTTCATAGGCTTTTTCGTTTTGGGATTAAGCACAGTATTTGCCAAATCATTTGCTTCTTTAATAAAAAATGAAATCCGCTCTTCTAATTGTTTTTTTTCATCATACAGGACAACAAACATATTCCTTACTTCACTGGAATATTGTTCGGCGGCAGATAAAATAAAATCTTCAGCAAAAGGGTGCAATAATATTCCAGAATTTGACTCTGCCTTTTTTTTAAAAGCAAGTTTTAACATCTTACTAAATTCTGTGGCATTTATGTCAAAATGCTCCTGATACCATTTTATACAGCGCCATTTATACAATTCTTTGACATTGTTATCACCTTTTACATATTCTTTGTAAATTTCTAACGCATCTTTCATTGTCATTTTTTCAACTTGACTGCTATATTGAGGAAATGGCACATCACATTTTAACTCATCTTTCAAATAAAATATAAAATCAGCTGAGAACAATTTTTTGCTTGCAATGCGAATTTGAGAATATTTCTCACAAGCATTACGAATAACAGCGAATTGTAAATCTTTAATTTCTTCCCAAAGTTCTTTCGATGAATCTCTGTAATAATAATTTTTAGTTAATATTGCCCGGAACTCAGCCCACTCACCATTATCCCATCCGGGATTTAATCGTTCCTGTAACGAGGTGCTGATTGATTCCAATCCGTTTTTATCAAGAGATAACCATATCGCATTTTTTTCAAGGCTACTTATTAAAAGATTTCCGATGTTAAATCGTACCTTATTATCTCGAATGCTCACACACCACTTTTCTGCACCCATGGTATGTGCATAATTAATGATTTCTAATAATATTGTAAGATATGCATGCCTCTGTTGCGGCTCGGGAATCAACTCTTCAACTAACGATCTGATTTCCATTGTATTCATATAGCATCACCCTTCTCAGTATTTATGCTCTGCCCACGATTATCTCTCGTTTCCAAAATTTCAATTTTCCCTTTTTTTTCGATATCAAATCCATAATAATCAATTTTCTTTGAAAAAACATTGTCGGGATCATATCCAAATTTTTCATAGGATTTATACCTCAGAAACCAAGCAAATGCGGGGCACTCGTCGACTAAGGCATCGGCCAACGGATGTAGCGCAACTAATCCTGCCGATTGCGTAAAATGTAATCCATTCTTCACGGCATGTAACGTGTTTTCTTTAATGGCGTATGGAAATTTACCTGAATATAAATGATGAATATGCCACTTGTTACGACTTCCATATCTTTCAGGTCTTTCGCCCCTTGCAAATGTAAAGGCAGCAATAGCCGGTCCATTGGGCCTTGCATCGAGAGATATGCACTCTTCTTTTGCTTTTGTTTTGATTGAATCTGGATAAATATGATATTTTATTTTTTTACCTAATTGTGGGATTCTATCACAGTCTTCCCATAACAATAGAGCTTTTATAGGATATTTACAAAATTTATCAATATTACGAAATATTATTTTCATTATTTCTTGTAGTTGATCCTCTTGGTTTTTGATTTCACTCTCAAACCACGATAGAATATTTTTTACATCAATTTCAGCATCGGGTCTTTTGTCAGACAAATTATAACTCATAACCATTCTTTCCCTTTATTCCAAACTCCTAGATCTTCCCCCCGGAAATATCAAAGAAGCGCTCAAAGAAGCACATCAATTTGTTCAAAACGCTCTCGCGTTTCTTGGACCGCTCGCCACCGGGAGAAAAACGGGATACAGGGGGCAATACTTTCGCCAAAGCGGTGCCTGTAGTTGCAACGCTGCCGTTACGAAACGCATTCCGTATGAATTTATAGGTTTCATCGTGATCGAGGTTTTCGGATGTAATAATCTCTTCCAATTCCTCAATCTTTTTCTGTTCCACATACTTCTGCCAGTCTTCATCGACGTTTGAATGGATATCAAGTGAAGAGATAAACTGGATAATGAGTTCTTTTTTGTTGCGTAATTCAATGCTTGAGG
>CAZIJP010000151.1:0-6328 GCA_964539615.1 uncultured bacterium | reverse complement strand
GAAGAGATAAACTGGATAATGAGTTCTTTTTTGTTGCGTAATTCAATGCTTGAGGCGATCGCCTTATTAATATCTACAAGCAGTTCGTGGTTCTTTATATGGTCTTCGTGGTATCTCTTTACAAGCCCTATAATATAATCAATATTGATCTCAATCTGCTTGATCAGCTCCATTTCAAACACGAGATCATCGTTAACATTTTCTTTTTCACCGTCTACTGTCTTGCGGAACTCGTTATAGATATCAATGTAAGCGCTGTGATAATCCTGAACATCCCGTTCGCTTAGAATTTCCTTGCCGATGAATTCGTCAAACGTAACAAGGATGTTCTTTACCCGCAAGATCGCGCCGTAAAGATGGATAAAATCCTTTTGATTTTGTTCTCCGATAATTATTTTGCCAACCGGGAATTTTTCCAAAAGTTCTTCTATCAAACTGACATATCCGCGAACTTCCTTCTCGCCCTCTTTATAGCCGTTGTAATATTCGTTGAATGATTTTAATAATACCAGGCCACCGGCTTCTTTGTCGCCGAAGAGAGCAATGGATTCATTGGTCGCTTCTTCCAGATTACGGAAGCATACAATAGTGCCGAATGTCTTTACCGTGTTCAAAATGCGGTTGGTACGCGAAAACGCCTGCATCAAGCCATGTAAACGAAGGTTTTTATCGACCCACAACGTATTGAGCGTTGTCGCGTCAAAGCCGGTTAAAAACATATTGACCACCAAGAGAATATCCACTTCCCGATTCTTCACTCTCTCGCTGACATCTTTATAATAATTCTGGAATTTATCTGAAGAGGTATCATACGAAGTCCCGAACATGGCGTTGTAGTCTTTAATGGCGTTCTCCAGAAAATCCCGTGAGCTTTGATCTAATCCGCTGGTATCTTCGGAGTTCTCGTCCTCTACGCCGTCAATTTCTTCTTCGTTGACACCAAAGCTGTAAATCAATGCAATTTTGAGTTTCTTATCGCTTGGAACGTCGGCAAGCTGCTTTTTGAATTCAGCATAGTATTTTTTCGCCACATCAATGGAAGACACGGCAAAAATGGAGTTAAATCCGGCCAACCGACGGTCTTTGAGTTTATAAAAGCTGTTACGTTTTGTTTTTTGGTCAAAATGCTCCAAGATATACCGGACGATATTTGTCAACCGCTCCGGTGCGGCAAGCACAGCTTCCCGGTCGATATCCTTAACCTTTTTATCTTTAATGTCTTCAGCTTCGTGCACGGTGGAAACATAATCCACCTTAAACGGCAAGACGTTTCGATCCGCAATGGCATCCACAACAGTATACGTATGTAATTTATCACCAAATGCCTGCTCGGTTGTCTTGAAATCGGGGCGACCGCCGGAAGAAGCATTCACGGCAAAGATCGGCGTACCGGTAAAACCGAAAAGGTGATACTTTTTAAACGCCTTGGTAATGGCCGCGTGCATTTCGCCGAACTGCGAACGGTGGCATTCGTCAAAGATGATAACGATATGCCCGTCAAAAATGGTGTGTCCTTTGTTACCGCCGACAAATCGGTCGAGTTTTTGAATTGTTGTGATGATAATATGCGCATTAGGATCTTCAATTTGACGTTTCAATATCGCCGTGCTGGAATTGCTGTTTGCTGCGCCCTTCTCAAACTTGTCGTATTCTTTCATTGTTTGATAATCAAGGTCTTTGCGGTCGACCACGAAAAGCACTTTTTCAACATAAGGCAGTTTGCTCGCAAGCTGTGCAGTCTTGAAGCTGGTCAGCGTCTTGCCTGAGCCGGTGGTATGCCAGATATAACCACCCGCTTCCAGAGTGCCGAGTTTTTTATAGTTGGTGCTTACCTCGATTTTACTTAAGATTTTCTCGGTCGCCACGATCTGATACGGCCGCATCGCTAAAAGCTGCTTATCCGTGGTAAATACGCAATACCGCGTGAGAATATTGAGAAGCGCGTGCTTGGCAAAAAACGTTTTAGCAAAATCCACAAGGTCGGTAATGGGCCTATTCATTGCGTCCGCCCACCAACTCGTAAACTCAAAGCTGTTGCTGGTGCGTTTGCCTTTTTTGGCTGCACCCTCGCTAGATTCTTTAATATGTTCTGATCGCGTGGTATTGCTGTAGTATTTGGTGTGCGTGCCGTTGGAGATGACAAAAATCTGTACATATTCAAAAAGCCCGGAGCCTGCCCAAAAGCTTTCGCGTTGATAGCGGTTGATCTGATTGAAGGCTTCCTGAATCGCCACCCCGCGCCGTTTAAGCTCGACATGCACCAGCGGCAGACCGTTGACAAGTACCGTGACATCGTAGCGATTGGCCCGTTGACCGTCTTCAGTGGCGTATTGGTTGATCACCTGCACGCTATTTTCGTGGATCTTATCTTTACGGAGCAGATAGACATTTTTGACGGTCCCGTCATCTCTTTTAAGATTCTTTATATAATCTTCTTGTATGGTAACGGTTTTATCGGCAACGCTCTGATTGGGATTGGCGATCTCACCCTTAAAAAAATGTTCCCATTCGGTATCAGTGAAGGTGAAATCATTGAGCTTTTCAAGTTGTTTGCGCAGGTTGAGCACCAGATCGGACTCGGAAGCAATTGGCAAATATTCATACGCCTGTAACTTTAATTGCTCAATAAAAGCACGTTCCAATTCCGCTTCGCTCTGGTATGATTTCGCAGTGCGGCTTTCAGGCACATACTCAGCTACAACAGTGCTTTGCGGATTTTCCGCGACGAGATTGTAGCGACTATTGGTTGACATGCGCTTTCTCCAATGGTTTGAAGGTGAGCAGTTTATTTCGGTAGTATTCGTATTGCTTGCGCCGGGCATTGAGTTCAGCAGGCAAACCGACCGAAATATCATTCACTAAGGCATCGAATTTATCGAGAATGGCGACGATACGTTGTTGCTCGGCAAGGGGTGGGATGGGGATTTTTATTTTCGCAAGGTCTTTTGCGGAAACATCGATAACCTTAGTGCCTTTTGCTAATTTTCTTTTTTCAACAGAAAACATTTGCGTTTGAGTATAGTAAGCCAAATATTTTGGATTTTCGTTGTGCTTAAATATAGAGGCATGCCCCCCAGTTACAATTTCGTCTTTACCGAGCCAAACAACTGTTTTACAAACATCTTCAATATTTTCACTGGTATTAGTTATTACCAGATCGTTTTTGTTAACTTTTTGTAATTTTTTTGCGGTCTCTTGTGATACAAACGACTTTGTTCTATCTGTAAAAGTACCATAGTATGTATAAATTTGGCCATAATGAATACAACCAACTCCACTTTCGGTAAAATCAGTTTTAGGTAGGCCGTTTCCTCTTATAAGTGTTCCAACCTCCCCCAACGTCTTCCGCTCCACCTCATCCCCAAACGTCAGCAGCTCATCCCGATAATACTCATACTGCTTCTTCCGCGCCTCAAGCTCCGCCTCAAGCTCCGCCTCAAGCTCCGTAAAGGTATCCAGAATTTTCACGATCTCTTCCTGGATGGCACGGGGGGGGATGGGGATTTTGATTTTCTTCAGATTGTCATTATAAAGCCGCTGAATTGTTCCGCCTTCAGTTTTCCATTCAATGATTTCGTACAAGTAATACAAGAATTTATTTAACACTTTGCTCTCATCATTATCAATCCAAATAATATTTGAATCTTGAAAATATGCTGGCTCGCCGTTGTAAATTACACGGCGTCCTATTGTTCCAGATGCTGACAAAAGCACATCTCCCTTTTTGGGGTAAGAGAACTTTTGGCGATATTCATCAAAGACTTCTCGTGAAATATAAGCATCTGGTAGTTTGCCGAAAGTTCCAATTTTATAAAATGGTATATCCCCAATAGATAATGTCTCATTTTTAAATATTCGTTTACACATAGATACTTTCCCAATTTCACCCAACGTCTTCCTCTCTACTCCTTCAGGGCAAAATTCGGCGATCAGTTTGTCGATCTTGTTCATTGGTATATTCATGATCGCCCCTTCTTTTTATCCTCTATTTTTTTGACAAACCGGTCAAAATCGCTTTCAAACAACCGGTCCTGTGTAATGCGGTATTTTTCAAATTCGGTTTCCGCAAATTCCTTGGCAAGTTCGTGGGTGACCTTTCCCGCATCCTGCAGCACTTCGCGGTCAGTCATGGCTATAAATCTATTCAGCCGCTCTTCCCAATCTTCCATCGTCATGGGAATCTGCCGCGTTGCCATATCTTCGGCAATATCAAGGTATGCAGACACGATACGCTCAAGGCTCGCTAATTCGCTTTCCGTCAGATAATTTTTCGCAATGGAAACATCAAATTTCTGGATCTTCCCCTCCGGCGCGTCTTGCCAGGATGTTAACCCCATATGTTCTTTTTCAGCATTAGCCCGTGACACAATAACTTCAGCAGCTGTCCGGCCATGTATGGCCCAGTGCAGTTTGTTCTGTACTGTTGAAAAAAATCGTTTCGTGGCTTCGGCGGAATAATCATAATCAATGGCTGTAGCATATATGTCGGTCATCTTTTGATAAAACTTTCTTTCCGATAGACGAATCTCCCGAATGCGGGTCAATAACTCTTCAAAAAAACGATTGGTAAGAACACTGCCGCCCTGCTTCAGACGCTCATCATCCATCGCAAAGCCCTTGATGGTATACTCTTTTACAATTTCTCTCGCCCACTTACGAAACTGAACCGCCCGTTCGTTTTCTATCTTAAAACCGACCGAAATAATTGCTTGAAGATTATAATGATCCACCAATCGTTGAACGTCACGCTCCCCTTCTTTTTGAACTATTAAGTATTGCTTAATAGTTGCCGCGTCCAGTTCGCTCGCATCAAAAAGGGTTTTGATATGCTGATTGATCGCAGAGACAGTCACCCCGTACAATTCCGCCATCATTTTTTGCGTCATCCAAATGTTTTCATTCTCATATCGCAGTTCAAGGCTCTGCCGATTGTCACCCACTGCCGAGATATAGGTGAGATATTCAGCCGCCGAGGAACGGGCAAGCTGTTTCTTTGATGGTTTTTTCCCGTCTTTCATTACCGGCTTCCTTCCAAATCCGCAACGATCTCGTCAATGGCCGTGCGTAATTCATTCTGCCGGGCAACAATAGTCGCGATCTCAGAATTGAGCTGCTGAATATCGATTGTCTCGCGCGTGTCTTTTTGCGCCACATACGAAGAGACTGCTATGTTGTAGTCGTTTTCGGCAATGGTTTTATTGCTCACCACATGTGCGAAATGCTCGATATCCGCTCGTTTGGTAAACGCATTCAGTATTTTATTTCGGTTATCATCGCTCAATTTGTTTTTATTTCCACCGCGGACAAATTCGGCAGAAGCATCTATAAAAAGGATTTCATTATCCTTCTTGCTTTTTTTAAGCACAATAATACAGGTCGCAATGGTCGTGCCGAAGAACAGATCCGGTGGAAGCTGTATAACGGTATCGATATAATTATTATCGACCAGATATTTGCGGATCTTCTGCTCTGCGCCACCGCGATAGAGCACACCGGGAAATTCTACGATCGCCGCCGTACCGCTCGTGGAAAGCCAGGAAAGCATGTGCATGGTAAATGCCAGATCTGCCTTGCTCTTTGGCGCTAATACGCCTGCAGGTGCAAAGCGCGGGTCGTTGATCAGCAAGGGATTTGCGTCACCTTCCCAATTGATCGAATAAGGAGGATTAGAAACGATAGCATCAAACGGCTCGTCATCCCAGTGTTTGGGATCGATCAGCGTGTCCCCGTGAGCGATATCAAAGTGATTATAATTGATATCGTGCAAAAACATATTAATACGGCAGAGGTTATAGATAGTAAGATTGATCTCCTGCCCGAAGAAGCCTTGCCGGACATTTTCTTTCCCGAGTACCTTGACGAATTTGAGCAGCAACGAGCCTGACCCGCAAGCCGGATCGTACACCTTGTTTACTTCTTTTTTGCCGACAGTCGTGATCTCGGCAAGCAGCTCACTGACTTCCTGCGGCGTAAAGAATTCACCGCCTGATTTGCCTGCATTGGCAGCGTACATGGTCATCAAAAACTCATAGGCATCGCCGAAGGCGTCGATCGTGTTGTCGTAATAGTTGCCCAACTTCAGATCGCCGATCGCTTCCAAGAGCTTCGCCAATTTCTGATTCCTTTTTTCTACCGTAGCCCCAAGCTTATTAGAATTCACATCGAGATCATCAAACAAGCCTTTGAGATTCTCTTCACTATCGGCTCCTTTTGCAGAACTTTCAATAGTGCTGAATATCGCGGCCAATGTTTCATTGAGATTGGCATCATGGCGTGCCTTGGCAAGAACATTGACAAAAAGCTCGCTCGGTAAAATATAGAATCCTTT
>CAZIJP010000150.1:0-6432 GCA_964539615.1 uncultured bacterium | reverse complement strand
AGCGATAGCACCGCCTTCTCCGAAACAATGTGCGGATAAATACCCGATCACACGGTTATCTGCATCACGATTGAACCATACTAGGTTTTCATTAATTGGGTTTGACCGATAACCCTATGCTAGGCCGAACACATCACCTGCCAAGGCCATAGAGTGTTTTTATCTGAGCAATGATCTGCTCCAAACTCACCGCTACACCGAATTGTCTGTTATTGTAATCATGCCAATCCGGCAACAGCGCACAACAACGTACGATATCCTGTTCAACGGTTTCGGGTAACTGTATTTGAAATTCATTGGGTAGCAATTGTAATAACCGGACAATATCATTGCGATGCTTTTTCACATCATGCGCATCAACCGCTTCCCCAGCATTGTGTTTTTCATGCAGATCATACCAGGCCCGTGCTTTCAAGGGTATAAGATGCAACGCATCCACAACAGGGATACCCTCTATGATCCGGACACCGGTTTTTAAAAATTCATAATACTCCGTATTCAATACAATGGCCGACAGACTTGATACGTCGCCACTGAGCGATATACGCCGCACCGGCGCCGAATCCGCACCGGAAAGCATGCCATCCGATCGCGAAAACAGCTCGAGCATAACGGGATACCCTTCGTTAGCCGGATGGCTGAACCGATAATACCGCAGATGCTCTGCTGCCCCTTCTCGCCGGGCATACTCTCCCGCTTTGATAAAGTCCCAGAAGGTCCTCGCGAAATCATCTTGTACCGCTTCAACACATAAAACAATATCAATGTCTTTTGTAGCGCGAAACGATAACCCGACTTCCGTGAACAAGAGATCACATGCCGTTCCACCGATAACAACGAAACAATCCGTGTATTGCGCAAATGCATCCCGAAAGACATCCAATCCCTTTGTCATCTATTACCTCCGATCAACGTCTCTCGAGCTGCCTGTACCCGCTCATTACTGTCATCACATAAACTCGCCCATAACGATACCCGATCAACAAATCCATTCTGCGCACAGACCTCCGGAGAATACTGCCACACTTCAATGATCACCGATCCCGGCTCACATACCGGTATGATCAACGATTGATAGCGTTCAGATAATCCCTTCCATGCAGCAGTACTTATCGCAACCACCGGCTCATCCGGTTCTGCCAGATCGGTATAGTGTGCCGCTGCCGTCATACCTGCTTTGACAAATGCATGTTCCGGGGGATATTTCGTTCCATAATACCGTTTTTTAACAGGGTTAATCAAAACAGGTTTAAGCGTCTGTATGAATTGGTGCCGATCTGACGGCCTCAGTATGATACGCTCCCGCCCTTGCTTGATAACATTTCCGGGGAACACCTGTTGCACTTCGTCAAATGCTCTGCTTATCGTCATAGTGCTATACCCACATTGCTCAGCACAAGCCTTCATACTCATTTGTTCTTGATCCATAGCAGCGAGCATGCAACAAACAAGTTGAGCCGCCGGTGTTAATAGCGTTCGCGGTTGACGCTTTTTCGCATACTGCTCCCGGAGATCGAGACCAAGCATCGGAAGAAACAACTGTTTTTGTGGAACAATAAACGGTATGTTCATTTGGATGCATCGGATCCGCGTATACGCATGCATGGTTGTGCTGCTATAAATACAGGTTTTTCCCGTAATGTTACCTACTGCCATGCAGTGTTTTTTCAATATCGCCGGGGATGGCTCATCCTGCACCACCGACTCGATCAGCAGATAGTCATGATCGCCGATCGTAATATCGTAGAATGTATAGGCATCGGCCAGATACACCGGGATCCCTGTTTTTTTCATTAGCGGTTGAAGACGAATCGAATACTGCAACGTATCATAGAGATATTTTTCAACGGCAGCTACGATGTCCATATGTCCCCTGCCTTTCTTTTCATGTTTCTGCAATTTTGTAACAGCACAATTGCACTATAACATATGCAATGTTAGAATGCAATAATATTGTTATAATATATAATATTTGACAGATACGGAATAAACCAAATGCCCGCATGGCCATAGATATCACCTCGATCTGTATAAATCATCCCTTTCGCGATACTACGCGCAATGCCTTCACTAATGACAACGGATACTATGCTCTACAAAAAGCCAGCTCACACCGGAATAAATCTCCCGCTACCCATCCTCACATGATGGGTAGTGCCAAAACATGTTTCATTTTACGTTTTGATAAGATGTATGGTTAAACGGTATCTACACAAAACATGACCATCGCAAGCGAAACTCACCATGAACCATAGCCGAAAAACGATGCCCTAAAAGGAACACCACGCCACCTTTTCTAAAAGTATTATTAGCCAATGAAGCATTAAGCAAACCAAGGCATTGCGCCCGATTTACTTATCAGCATGCACCCAAATGTAAAACAATGATACCGTTATTACTCCCCGAAATGAATCACAGCATCCGCATGTTTCTTTTTTAATAACACACGGATATCATCTTCAAGTATTCGAAGGCGTTCTATATACACCGTCTCATCGGCAGTTATATAAAAATGATTTTCGTTACGGGTGATCCGCACCGGTTCAAAAAACGACTTTAAGGTATTTTTATCCATGCGAACCGATAACTGCTCAACAAGATATACCCGCAGATCACCGAGCGGGTCTTCTTTCACTAAATGCAATTCGTTCTCATACTGATCCTTGAAATACCCTTCCTGAATGCTTTTCTTAAAATACGCGATCCCATCGCCCTTTGTTTGCGCAAGGCTTCTCTTGAGTACATAGATCACATACTCGCTGTCATAATGAATACCATACTCGGAAACTAAACTACAGGCTACCAACGGCGCTAAGATTTTCTTTTCGGCACATATGGCCTCTATCCTCGTTCGCTGATCATCGGTCAACTCGATCATCTGATCATTGACCTCCGCGACGATCTGCAACGTTTCCTGTCCGGTATGAAACGACTGTTCTGTGCTTTCCAATGCAACGAACTCATTGGTCGGAATGAATGCAAATTCAAAGAAACTATCCTGAAGCCTGAGATTACGATCGTTGCCGCAAAAGGTATATTCGCTTATAAACGCATTATCTTTCAAATACTCACAAGCATTTTTTAAGGTATTGATGGTCGATGCAATATTTTTTGGATGCCAGGACAACGGGATACGCGATGCAAGAAAACTTGACTTACGACTCAATACCTTGCCCTTTTCGTACCCGTGCCATTTTTTAAGAAGCACAAATAATTTTCGTGCCACAGAATTTCCGATATCAAGCAGCCGGTCACTGTCAATATACAAAAAGCCTTTGTTGATGATATTATTTAAGAGATAGTCATTGAGTTTCATGATGATGATATTATCGATCTTACGATTATTAAAATACCGCTTGAAGTCGTCTTTTCCCTCTTCCAATTCCAGGGTCTTTTGCAGGTCCATGACCCGTAACTCCGACAGAATCTCAATCGTGATATTATCGTTTTTGATGATCTTGCGAGCTTCTGCATTATAAAAGATATTATTCAACTCGATTTTCGTATGCTTCAGGCGATGAAGCGCATCTTTGGTCCGCAAGACATTCTTGCCGTTATATTTCAGTTTGGCCAACGCAATGAGCGTGTAAAAATCCGTTACGATCCGGTTATCCTCACGTTTCTGGGTATTATAAAGTTTCAAGATTGCATAAAATATTTTCTCGTCAAATTCCTGTAAGATTTTCCGGGATATCGCCAAGGGATCGGCTGAAGGAATCAACCGCATATAGGCATTATCTTTTTCATTGAAAATATATTTTTTTATGACACCCTCAGGCACTTTGTCATCTTTGGTGAAAAAAGGAAATTCTATCAGATTAAATTCATATTTAATGAGATGCGCATGTCGATCTTCAAGAACGTCAGAATCATAAATCTCAGGTTCATCTTCGATCAGTTCTATGTTTTTATCGGCAGGATCGGTAATAGACAAATTCGGCAGCAACAACTCATCCTGCTTTTTCTTTGGCTTTTCCATATCCCCTCCCCGTGGTCACTATGAACTTCCAGCAGATAACCTTGTCAAAGTATAGCATTCTCGCACAACTTGTCAATATCAATATGTCCTTCGACCCGACACTCATACAAAACACGCCTCCACACCATGAACTTCCAGCAGCTTTTCGCGTTCACTATGAACTTCCACCCGAAGCACATGCTCACTATGAACTTCTGCCAGAACCACATACTGTTAATTAAACTGCCCGGACAACCATGAACTTCGAGCAGCTTTCACTATGAACCTCGACCCGATACATCTCTCCTTCCGTGCTCCAAAGTGCTTTAACTATAACCAGATACGCGCTAAGCCGACTATGAACTTCCAGCAGATATCACCATGAACCTCGACCCGACAATTCAGTGATGGTTTCCCAAATACGCCCTAACTTACATAATTTCAGTAAGTTACGGCTTTTTGACCAGTATACCCCCTATGAGTGGCTGCGGCATACACAAGCAATTCCATTGCACTACTATGAACTTCGAGCAGTTTTACCATGAACTTCTACCCGCATATGTATGATTAAGCACCAGAGAATATATGACCTACGACACGTCTTTTTATGACCAAGGACCCGTCGTTCTATGAACTACGACCCGCTAAATACGCTCTAACTTCTATATTAAGAACAAGATACGGCTCTCTTAACAGTATAACACTATAACAAGAATACTAACTACTACTATGAACTTCGAGCAGATGCGGATCCTTTTCAGGATTTTTAAAAAACAAAATGCATGCCTCGCTATTTCCCGGACGTCAACGAACTAATATCAATCGATACCAACTTGCCTGATTTTTTTAAAAAGGAAAAATAATAATCGAGGGCATCATTAACGATTTGAGATTCTGTCTTTTCTGCACTTTGCATCTTGGTAATGAATGCGTACGTTTTTAAGAGATGTTCATTATCTGCAGAGATCGACACAAATTTTTTTGCATTTAAAAGCGAGCCTTGTTTTGAAACAGTGTTTTTTTCCTTTATCGGCTTCTTATCTTTTAGCGCAGGAGTTGTTTGTTCTTTTTTTATTTCCTCGACTGGTTCGGATGATAATGTAGTTATTGTTTCATTCTCCGTGACCGTCTCCGGTGTTTGCGCTGCAATTTGCTTGATACGATCGGCAAATATATCTGCCCTTGTGTCTTTTGTCTTGGTCGTTGTCGTAGGTTTCATGAGTGCCATAACAACCTCCTTATAAAATGGCGGTTACAAACCGCTCAAATTCCGGTATGGTTTTTGATTCAGGATAGTATTCAAAGATCGTCTGTTTATAGATCTGCGAATCGGCGACCTTGCGATCTTGCTGGATCGTAAATGTATTGAAATTCATACCGACAAAAGCGGCATGCATATCGGTATGTGTTTTAAAGGATTTGTTTTTATTATTGATGATGATCTTCTCAAAATTGATGGATTTATTAAGACGCTTCATTTGTTTATTGACCTGTTCGATCTCATATTTAAAACTTTCGATCCCATCAAGCGAAAAGATCTCGGGTGTTAACGGGCAACATACCTCATCGGCAGAGTAATATACGCAACGCTCGAGATTACCAAAGCCGGGGCTGGTATCATAAATGGTATAATCAAACCCGAGCTCTTTGATGGCCTCGATAAGATCAATGAAAACGAATTGTTCTTTAAATAAATTTGATTCGGAATAATGCTTCAGCTGGCCATTGATAGCGAATGTTGGAAGCATAAATAAATTCGGACGAATTTCAACGAGAGCGTTTTTTAACTCGACAGTGCCCTTCAAAACATCGGCAAGTTCGTATTGCGGAGCTTCGGTGAAAAACCAGTTGCTGGCCGATCCCTGGGGGTCAGCATCGATGTAGCAAACTCGCTTTCCTTTTGCCGAAAGCAGAAACGCAGTATTGCCGGAGAGCGTTGTCTTCCCTACCCCACCCTTTTGTATACCGAACGCTATTGTCTTCATGTGTCCTCCTTATATATCAATATCTCCATATGATTATATGACAATATTCATATATGTCAATATGTAAATATTCACCTATTAAAATATCGACATATTTAACTCGATAAGATATTATGACAGTTGAATATCTGTATATGTAAATATTTAAATATTTGTATATTCATATATTTAAATATGCAAGCCGAAACATTAAGATGTCCGGCTTTATTGAAGGGTATTTTTTGAATAATAAGGTTGCGAAGCATGTTAAATGTCTGGTTGTCTGTTTTGTGACCACTTTCCACGGCCTATTTTCTTTTTAAACGGGGGTATCGCGGGAATTAGTGTATTTATGCTTGTTGGGGAAGTCGGGCGGTTTAAATTGATTTTAAAGGAGCTGCCGATTTCTTGATTTGAGTTGCCTGCCGGGTTGATAATAATTATTTTCGAAGAAGTGAAACCTTTGCAAAACTCCATACATGATTGTGAATAGATATTGACGATTAAGTA
>CAZIJP010000149.1:0-6520 GCA_964539615.1 uncultured bacterium | reverse complement strand
GTCAGGCAACGGCGGATTCATGCTCTATGCGCCTGATGTTGCTGAGATCGATGTGAAACGCAGTCTTGTGCGTATGACGAGTGAACCGTTCTCGATCGCTCTTGAGAACAGCGGCAACGTGGCCCTTGAGATGGCCAACCCGCACGGCGAATCAGGTGCGTTGATGCGTTATGAGAACGGCGATTGGAAGCTTGTGAGTTATTCGAAGCCTGTCTTCTTCATCAAAGAAAACGGCACATACGCTGTCATCAATGATACGGCGTTCACGCTGATACCGATGATACGAGACAGCGTTCTTGCGCAGAACTATCCGAACCCGTTCAATCCCGAGACCGACATCCCGTATACGATCTCCGATGCAGGCATGGTGAAACTAAGCGTGTATGACATGAAAGGTCGTATGATCGTCACCTTGCTGAATGAACACAAAGAACGCGGCATGTATCTTGTTCACTGGAACGGTAAAGACGGTTCCGGCAGAGATATGCCGAGCGGAGTGTATTACAGTGTGATGGAGATCAACGGCAAACGGTTCACGAAGAAAATGATCATGCTGAAATAACGGTAACGAAATACTAAGCAAAGAGCACCGGTCATCCGAAAGGAGCCGGTGCTTTTTCATTATTAGGAAAGGGCAGGGTAGGGTGTCGCCCTACTCAAATAAACACAAAGTATTAATTTTTCTCACCTGAAGGAATTGTGGATTCAGCCCCGTTCCGGGAAGAATGATATATCCGTCTAAACACGGAAAACGGACGAAATAGCACGTTAAGGAAATCGTTTTGTGCCGGATAACTCTATCGGAAACAGGATGGCTATTTTAATCGCTTAATATATAGAATCATATGAGATGTTATTTTCTGTGCCAAACCAATGTTAAATCTTAGAGTAAAAGCTTTATCTTTTCAAGAACTTCCTGAAGTTGTTCGGGATGAATTTTAGAGATAAACTCAGCTTGGCGTGTTTCCCAGTCAAGGCTTTTAATTTGGTCCGATAGAACAACGCCTGTAACGTCCGGAGAAGATAGTTTTACTTCAAACGGGTATCCCTTAATAGCGCTGGTAATAGGGCAGAACAATGCGAGACGAACTTTAGCATTGTATTCTTTCGGGGAAAGTGTCAAAGCAGGTCGCTTTCCCATTTGCTCATGCCCGGATTGTGGTGTGAAATTCAACCACACAATATCACCGCGATCCGGAACGTAGGATGATTTTACCATGATTCATTACCTACGCTTTTGCCAGTATCAATTTCATTATGAATATTCGAAGCATCGATGTGCTTCAACATATCCTGAAGGTTATACTGTTTCGGTGAAATAATAATTTGTCCGTTCAAGTCTTTTATATCAACAGCAGCACCATCCTTAAGATTTAAATCATTCGCGATCATTTTCGGAATTCTAACGCCAAGACTATTGCCCCACTTTTTTATTACTACTTCCATATCATACCTCCTACATAGAAGTATAAACATAGTATATACATTTGTCAAGTGGGGGTGGCACTAAGAGTATCAATTATTTAGTTGTAATACCATGGTCTCTATTTTCGATTTAAACGGGCTTTCATTTTAACTTTTGAGAATTTTCCCTGGTGAAATCAGTTTTTATGATCATTATTTTTACAGAAAGTTATCAACGCAACATAAAGGGTCTTATGGGACGTGAAATAAATTGATAAGCCATAATTTAAAATAATCATAGCGTATTAATAATTATAATGGTTTAAAATATCTCAAAGTCATTCAATCGAAAATAATGTTATTTGTGTTGTATAATCCGTAAACCATCTATTGGCTATTGATTAATATAATTTACATGCTAATATCTGTGTGTTATAGAAAACGTGGTATATTGTTTTAAAAACTAGGAGGAAGCATGAAAAAAAACCTGATCTTATCGGTTACTCTTCTTATTGCTGTCGCAGTTGTTGCTTTGTTTTTTGGTTGTAAAAAGTCAATTACTGAAAGTGATAATGTCACTGTGCCTGTAATGAAAAAGTTAATAAAAAAAACAGCTATCAATGCGACTAACGATGATATAGCTGTATATCAGGAAATTGTACAAAATATAGTTCCATGTATACGGGATACGTCATATTTAAATAAATGTACTTTAGGGAGACCTATTAACGAAGAAGTGCCTGCAAGCTATGACGAATATGATATTGGCGATGATACTATGACATATGCAGAAGTAACGGCTACTAATAATAGTTTTCAGGTAACGTTACAAAATCAAACGTTTCTAACTGGAGCTGTTCATTTGACTGGCCAATCAGAAGTCTATCAAAATGGTGTAAAAGTAATGGCTATGTCAGAAACATTTTATGATAATAAACTTGTAGGTAAAATGACTATTGGGAATGATAATTATACAATTGAGGTATCATCTACGGCGTCTGAAGAGCAATTAACAACAGCAGTTCCAAATATAATAGTAAAAAAGGGCTTTGTTATTGTTTTTCAAGGCACATTGACAGATTATATCAATTCAGCTCCTGCGCCAGCTCAAAATACAATTATCAATAATGACGTTACAGTTGTTATGGCAAATCTACAAAATGTTATTACAAATGGTACAAGTGGCACCCGTGCTAGCAAATCAACAAAAGACACATGGTTGTCATGTGCATGTGGTATCGCAGCAAGTTTTATTAGTTTTGGCGCGGGACTCATTTATGCGGTCGCCGATGCTTATATAACAACCCATCAACCTAAAGACCAACCAAATCCACAAGCGTTTTATTATGAAAAACCAACAAAGGATGTATTTGTTTTAAAACTTAGTACAAGGATAGAGGGGTAATATATGAATTTTGAAAAATGGTATAAATTAAATTTGTTAACAACAGTTGGTAATATATATTGTTTTATTATAATGATTATTGCCTTTATGGCGATTGGTTATTTGTTTATCAATGTATATGGCACTGAATATGTGATTTTTGTTTTATTCACAACATTTTTTCCGCTTTATTTATTTTTTTTGCTTCGTATTGCATATAAAAAAATATATACTCAAAAGTAATCTCTAAGGGGGATTCAGTCCCCCGATTTTTTATCTGATTTGGGGATTGGCTCGCCTGAAGCAATGATAGGGGCAGCCCCATTCAGGGAGTCCGAGTATAGATGTGATCGATCTTTGGAGAGATAAATAACCCGGCAATAAAATTTACTGGCCATGGTTCAGGTCGATAAAATCGTTCGGTATAACAAAATATCTATTCCCGGAAAAAAATACTTGTATGCCAGGCATTTACGGTGTAATATGGTCTTTTGTTCGTAACTTATTATATAATAACAAAATACGTCCCATAATCAGGGTTATGTTGAGTTAGCATAAAATACATTAATATACTTGCATATCGCAAACATCAAGGCAACCCTTTTTAACCAAAAGGGATTTTGTATTTTGGTACGAGCCAATACTACCTATGTATCGCTGTAAAAACAAGTGTTCTTATTTATTCGCCGCATATAATGCGGAGAATAATGTGTTTAATCTCCGCATCAAGTAAAGAGAGCTTAGAATTCTTTTATTATTTAATTCTTGACCAAAAGTTTAATCGAGTTAAAGCAACTCCGATCGATATACCCAATGCAAGGATGAGCCAGAATCCGGCTTCGCTTGGGTTACTGGCAATTTTCGAAGAAAATACCAAATACATACTGAGGGTCATGAAAAACGGTAACAAAACAATCCATTTACCTGATCTCTTTCTCATTTATTCCTCCTACGTTAAAGTATCTCAAATGCATATGATTACTATACTGCATTCAAAACAGTTTACAAGCATAAATCCTGAATAAACCTGCGTTAACCACTATAGAGGCGTCTAATTTCGTTTAAAACCGCCCTATCTTTCTAGGAACACCAATTAATACCGGCTGTAATAACAATTAATCACAGTATTATCGGATCTGGTTAATTTTCGTTATATCCGAATTTTCTACTTTGAAGAATTTCCTTCCACCAACTCTCCCGTTCAATTATTACTTGATCGTCAGTAGTCGATTTAAAGATATCAAGGATTGAGTATCGAAAATTCTTTTTTATATGATCGAATTCAAGCGTTTTTAACCCCTTATTACCGCCATGCCCAGTCTTTACGTATGACATCCAACGTCCTAAAATCATATATTCGCCATATGCAGAGCCTATATAGTGCTTCCCGTTAGACATATCCGACATAAGGTAAACGCCTTTTTGATTTTGTAAAGCCGTCTTCCAACTGTCCTTTTCAATTGCACGTTTCATTTCTTCCCAAGAGATATTCACTTTATCATAACCGGGAAACATATCATTATCTAACAAATTGGGTAATAGTTCTTTTACAATAACATCATCAATTCTATCACCCATTAGAGTAACAAAAGCATTGTTTTTATGAAAATGCACAATAAGTCGGCCCAAATATTTCTCATATTCTTGCAATTTTTCATATTCGTAAAAAGTATTTAGCGTGGCTGGTGTTTTTCCATCCCAAAAATTATTATAACTTTTCGTTATTCTTGAAATGTCAATCAACAGCCAATCATCGCCTTGAATTTGAGCAAGCCCTATTACAATATCATTTTCCTTAAACCATCTTTTTTTTGTGCTGTTGTGAAAATGCCCTGCCAGTAAAAGATTTGGATTTTCATGATAAAGCTTTAATGCGTCGAAGGAATTGTTGGATAGATTTAATCGTATTTTTACATTTCTTAAATCCTCAATTCGTAAGATATCATTTAATTTAATTTTTTCCATTATCCTATCCCTTTCCTATTTTCGTTTAAAACGGGTTTCTAATTTCGTTTTTGGCATAGATGCTCAGGGTTTTCCGGAGTAACGTGAAAAATGATTTGATCAGAACTGCTTTTTACAAGTTTTATTCCCGCATGTTCATATCTATAAAATATATTTTCGTTATCCCAATCGATCGGCATGGTTTTTTGGTGGAGCAACTTATTTTCATCACTTGTAATAATTGCAATTTTCCAGTATTTATTTAACAATTCTAAAATAATATCTATCGTCAAATTGCCTTCTCTTGCTTTTTCTTCACATGGCCGTTGAATATATTTATTTTTGGGGATCATGTGTTCATAAATGAGATTGCTATAGCGCTTCTCCTTGATTTGTTTTATTGCATTAATGCTGTAGAAATCCCCTTGTAAATACTTATTTTTTGAGTTTAATTTTAACGATATATTTGAAAGAAATTTATTCAACCCTTCTCTCATTCCACATAAAAATACTTCATCATTCCAATCTATAGATGTGAGAAGTTTATAGTAAGCATGCGACATAAGTTCTATGTTATTCATTACCATACTTCCTTTTTTTGTAATAGGGGGTTATCTTTTATAAACGCATAATTTAAATTCCAATTTTAGTTACCTCATTCGAAACGGGATCTTTCGTTAAAGAAATAAATTCCCTCATTAGAGAAACGATCTTCTCATTTCCTATACTATAAGGAACATCAATAAATATTTTTCCTTTCCCGTTTTGCCAACTGGGATCATATGTAATTTTATATCCTTGAACACTCTGCCCTTCATAGTTTTTTAAAAGCTCCTGAAGAGAAAGCAACTTATTTGTCTCATTATGTAATTCAAGTCCGACACTTTCTTTTTTTTCTTTATGAAGAAACTCATAATGAAGTTGCTTGGGCCATGGTTCAATAAATATCATTTTATACTTTTTAGTGCTTTTTTGTATTCGTAATTTCTCTTCTACTGCTTCGTTGTAGCATAATGCAAGTTCCTCAAGCACTTCAATACTTGATCGAACATTATTATCACTACCAATTAAAAGACTATCGCCGTTTCCTTCAACGATTACTTTTGGTACCAGAAAATTACCCTCATCATACTTTGATATTTCAATAAGACGAACGTCAAGATTTGTTCTTTCATTGATGAATTCCATAATCCGTTGCAGATCACTATTTACATGATCGACTGCTATAATAACTTTAATGGCACCGTTTTTAAGAAAACTATTTATTGTACGGGGTAATGTGCCCTCTTCATCAATTTGATATGCGATTTCTTCCAGCTTACCGCTTACCATGTCATCAATTTCATGATAACTGAGTGCAGAAAGATCCGAAATATAATCAAATATTTGCGCAACAACTTCCCGGCGTGATTGTCCGTTTCGGCTTAATTTCACTTCAACGGCTATCAATGTTCCGCTTTCATCCATAAGTAAGATATCTAAGATACCCGCAGAAGGAAGACGTACTTCCCGCGCGATTGAATAAAACTGTTTATCGCCATCTTGCATGAGAAGATAGGGTAAATTAAATAAATGTCCTTGTAATTCCTGTTCGTTTTTAAATGATTGTTTGGCCAAGTTTTTCTTATTGATCGAAATACTCATAAAGCACACTCCTTGTTCGTAATGAAGGTATTAAATACCTCTATCAATATAAAATACAATCAATCTGAGTGCAAAATACTATTTTATGTTTTAAGGAACGTAATACATTGGCCACGTTATCACAACTCGCTTATTTAATCTCTT
>CAZIJP010000148.1:0-6527 GCA_964539615.1 uncultured bacterium | reverse complement strand
AGAATTAGCAAAAACAAGTAAGAGGAATAGCCCAAATATTGTTTGTAATGTCTTTAATTTCAGCTTCATGTGTTTGATTTTTAGATAATTCACTCATTTTTAAAAATACAAAAATGACTTAACTCAAAAAATATAGTTAGTTTACCTATTTATCTGATTAAAAGATTGAAAACAACCATATTTGCTACAAAAGTAAGCATTTTTATCTTTAAAATCGAAGGTTGACTTTTTTTTAATATCTTTGACTTTGAAATAATTATCAATCATAATTTACGGATGATTCTTTAATGGATAAAAGAAAGAGTAATTCTATATCAATTGCCTATGCGTTAGTGGCTGTAATGATGTGGTCAACAGTTGCTACTGCATTTAATATTGCCTTGCAGGAGTTGGATTATATACAGTTGCTTACATATTCTACGGGTGTTTCATTTGGAGTTCTAACCGTTATTATGTTGTTTAGCAACCGCTTTTCTCAACTAATAAAGATTTCAAAAAATGATTATAGTAGTCTGACAATCAAAGGATTGATTAATCCGTTTGCCTATTATCTGATTCTTTTTAAGGCATATTCTCTATTACCAGCCAACGAAGCGATGATTTTGAATTACACTTGGCCCATTGTTTTAGTGGTGTTATCGGTGATCTTTTTGAAGCAACAATTTAAGAAAGTTGATTTTCTTTCAGTCTTTTTTTCTTTTATTGGTGTGGTGGTTATTGCTACGAAAGGAAATATATTTGATGTAAAATTCTCTAATCTTTTTGGAACTATTCTAGCCATAGGTAGTTCGGCTGTTTGGGCAGGTTATTGGATTTTAAATATGAAGAATAAAGTAGACACCATCATTCAACTTTGGTTCTCTTTTGGGGTGGGTTTTGTAGCATCTGTTATTCTTTTTTTAGTCTTGGGATATCCTTTTAATATATCTAACAAAATAGCATTAGCATCTATTTATGTGGGTCTTTTTGAAATGAGCATTCCGTTTATCATGTGGCAGTTTGCCCTACTACGGGCATCAAACACTGCTGTTGTAAGCAAATTTGTCTTTTTATCCCCATTTTTATCGTTGATGATTATTGCATTGATTCTAAAAGAGACTATTCTAATTTCCTCATATATTGGTCTTTTCCTAATTATTGGAGGAATATTAGTGCACACATTTTTGGGAAAAAAGGATAGGTGATTTTGTTTATAGTAGCCCCACCAGGGAACCTGAATCTAAATTTTTGCAAGTTTATTCTTTAAAAAGCGTTTTTCTGTTGTAGATTTTAGTTCCTTTTCTCGTTTTCTTGCTGTTTCATAATTTGGATAGTCTTCTTTATAAAAAACGGTCCATGGCATAAACGCTTTGGTATATCTGTTTTTACCTTTATTGTGATCTAATAAC
Organism: uncultured bacterium; assembly: GCA_964539615.1. Lineage (GTDB taxonomy): Bacteria > Macinerneyibacteriota > Macinerneyibacteria > Macinerneyibacteriales > CAYRFE01 > CAYRFE01. Next base: position 5,139 of record CAZIJP010000148.1, on the reverse strand, counting down.
CGAATATATAAATCCTAGGTAATACCAACGTATATTTCATTATTAATTTGATTTTTATGGGCATATATTGTTATCATGGGAATTTTCGATATATATTTTGTAGCCCCACCAGGGATCGAACCTGAATCTAAAGTTTAGGAAACTTTTATTCTATCCATTGAACTATAGGGCCATTTTGAAATGATAGTACAAAATTACAAAATTAGCACCACTTTACAAGCATAATTATTTTTCCTATTAGATTGATGCAATAAAAAAGAGCCCCAAATCTAATTTGAAGCTCTTTCCCTGAGATTGTTTATATACTGATTTATAACTTTAATAAATAAATTATTGTATACATTGCAGCCAATAATCCAACGTAAAACAACCACATTAATACTACTTTAGTTTTCATAATTCATCTGTTTTATGGTTTATTTCTTGAAATAAAGACAATTTATTTATTTAATTGGTTGTTTTGAAATTTAAAAATTACAAAATAAGAGAATAAACCATCACAAGATCATTAACCATCAAATGTAACAATTATTACATTTGTGGAACTTTAAGTAAAATTTATGTGCTTGGTTACAGAACTTTTTTTACTTTTGTGTGTAGTATTTGAAATTAATCTAAATTACAACAAGAATGGCAGAAGATAGTAACGATGTTTTACGTGATGTAACCGAAGGCGACTATAAGTATGGTTTCTATACAAACTTAGAGACAGATTCAGCACCTAAAGGCCTTAATGAGGATATTATCCGTTTTATATCTGCAAAAAAGAACGAACCGGAGTGGATGCTTGAATTTAGACTTTCAGCATTTAAGAAGTGGCTCGAGATGAAAGAACCAAATTGGGCTCATTTGACTTATCAAAAACCTAATTATCAAGATATAATCTATTACTCCGCTCCTAAAAAAAAGGAAAAACAGAGTTTAGATGAAGTTGATCCAGAACTTTTAGAGACCTTTAATAAACTTGGAATTTCTCTTGATGAACAGAAAATGCTTACAGGTGTGGCCGTAGATGCCGTAATCGACAGTGTTTCTGTAAAGACTACATTTAGCGATACATTAGCAAAACAAGGAATCATTTTTTGTTCTATGAGCGAAGCCATACAGGAACATCCTGAATTGGTGCAAAAATATATGGCTTCAGTGGTTCCAGTAGGAGATAATTATTTTGCAGCCCTGAACTCAGCCGTTTTTACTGATGGCTCGTTTTGCTACATTCCAAAAGGGGTTCGTTGCCCAATGGAACTTTCCACTTATTTCAGAATTAATGCTGCGAATACAGGACAATTTGAGCGCACCTTGTTGATTGCCGATGAAGGGGCTTATGTGAGCTATATGGAGGGTTGTACCGCTCCGCAACGTGACGAAAACCAGTTGCATGCCGCCGTTGTTGAATTGATTGCAATGAAAGATGCCGAAATCAAATATTCAACAGTTCAAAATTGGTATCCTGGCGATAAAAATGGAAAAGGAGGAATCTATAACTTTGTCACCAAACGAGGAATCTGCAAAGGGGATAATTCAAAGATTTCATGGACACAAGTGGAGACGGGTTCTGCTGTTACTTGGAAATATCCAAGTTGCATTCTGTTGGGAAACAACTCTGTGGGTGAGTTTTACTCCGTGGCGGTGACCAACAACTACCAACAGGCTGATACCGGTTCCAAAATGATTCATTTGGGAAGAAACACAAAAAGCACCATCATCTCAAAAGGAATTTCTGCTGGAAAGAGCAATAATAGCTATCGTGGTCTGGTAAGAATGGGTAAAAAAGCTGAAAATTCAAGAAACTTCTCACAATGTGACTCCCTGTTAATGGGCGATAAATGTGGTGCACACACTTGGCCATACATCAAAAGTGAGAACAAATCTTCGGTGATTGAACACGAGGCAACCACCTCCAAAATCTCTGAAGATCAACTGTTTTATTGCAATCAACGTGGTATCGACACCGAAAGCGCCATTGGTTTGATTGTAAATGGATATGCAAAAGAGGTTTTGAATAAGTTGCCTATGGAATTTGCCGTGGAGGCTCAAAAACTTCTGGCAATCAGTTTGGAAGGAAGTGTTGGTTAGTCGAAAGTCTGTAAAGTTGAAAGTTTATAAAGTGAATACAAAGATATAAGTTATAAATTATGAGTTATGAGTTGCGCGAAGAGAGATTAGAGGAAGCCAATTATTAGATATTTTAGCTGCGTAGCAGCGACATCTTTGTAGTACAAAAAAGAATACATAAATCAAGCTGCGTAGCAGCGACATCTTAAAAACAGTCCATAAAGTCGAAAGTCTATAAAGTTGAAAGTTTATAAAGAGAAAGCAGAGAGGTCTGGGCTTAATAGTAAAATCCTTAGTGAATCTAAGTGCCCTTAGTCTACCTAGCAAACTGGTAGATAAATGTCTTAGTGGTTAAACGGAAGAAAGACTTTTAATTAAATGATATAAAAATAGAATAAAAAAGATATAAATAATAAAATACATAAATATATGTTGCTCGAAATAAAAGATTTACATGCCTCAATAAAAGGCAAAGAGATTTTAAAAGGTGTTAACCTGACGGTCAATCACGGGGAAGTACATGCCATAATGGGTCCCAACGGAACTGGCAAAAGCACATTAGCTTCAGTAATTGCTGGTCGTGATATTTTTGAGGTTACGCAAGGAAGCGTCCTTTTCAACGGAAAAAATTTGTTGGAGATGGCGGTGGAAGATCGTGCCCGTGAAGGAGTTTTCCTCGGTTTCCAATATCCTGTAGAAATTCCTGGTGTTAGTATCACCAATTTTATGCGCACGGCCATCAACGAAATTCGTAAATACAAAGGCAAAGAAGCGATGACTGCTGCTGAGTTCTTGGCATTTATGGAAGAGAAGAAAAAAGTGGTGGAATTAAATACAAAACTGACCAATCGCTCCGTGAACGAAGGTTTTTCGGGTGGTGAGAAAAAAAGAAATGAGATTTTCCAAATGGCCATGCTGGAACCTGAATTGGCAATTTTGGATGAAACTGATTCTGGGTTGGACATCGATGCGTTGAGAATAGTGGCAACTGGGGTACAAAAACTTCGTTCCAAAGACAATGCGACCATTGTAATTACGCATTATCAGCGATTGTTGGATTATATCGTTCCAGATTTTGTTCACATTCTATACGAAGGAAAAATCGTGAAAACTGGCACCAAAGAGTTGGCGCTCGAGTTGGAAGCTAAAGGGTACGATTGGATCAAAGAGGAGCTAAAACTTAAGTAATTCATTCAAAATTAAATTATTATGGAACAAGCTTTTGATTTAAAAGATCATCTGATAAAGCTTTATCACAAAAATATAGCAACTTTGTCTCAGTGTGACAACCCTGAGTTAAAAGAGATCCGAGAGGCAGCGATGACTCAGTTTGTTGCGCAAGGTTTTCCTAATCATGGGATGGAGCATTGGAAAAATACCGATTTAAGAATGGCCATCGATCAGCAATATGATATTGCGCTCGAACCACAGCCATACAATCCAGTGGAGAGCTATTTTACTTGCAAAGTGCACAATTTTGACACCTATATGTTTACGCTGTTAAATGGTTGGTATGTTCACAAGAACGCCCCTCTAACTACTTTTCCAGATGGTACTATTGTCGGTAGCCTTGCAAAAGCCCGTGAACAATTTCCGGAAATTGTAAATAAACATTTGGCAAAATACAGCCACGACGAAACGAATCCTTTAACCGCCCTCAATACGGCTTTTATGCAAGATGGGTTCTTTGTTTATGTTCCAGAAAACATCCATTTAACCAAGCCGATGCAAGTGGTTAGTCTGGTGAATACCGATCAAAATTTACTGATTCAGAGCCGAAATCTGATTATCACAGAACAAAATTCATCATTGAAATTGGTACATTGTGACGATTCCATCAAATTTGGCAAAACATTCATAAACACGGTGACCGAAATCGTGGTAGGTGAAAATTCTGGAGTTGAGTATTACAAACTCGAAAATAAGGACGATCGCTCGGCATTGATCAACAACGTGTATGTGCAACAAGCAGCTCAGAGTCGTTTTACTTCAAATACGATCACATTCAATGCTGGTGTTTCTAGAAATAATACCATTGTAAAACTCGATGGTGAGTATTGCGAATCAGATATTATGGGATTATATCTGGTTGATGGTAATCAAAAGGTTGATAATTACGTCTTGGTTCATCATTTAAAGCCAAATGGGAGAAGCAATCAGCTTTTTAAGGGAATCATCGACGACGAGGCAACGGGGTCATTTAATGGCCACGTAATCGTTCATCGTGATGCACAAAAAACGCAGGCATTCCAATCAAATAAAAACATTGCTTTAACCGATACGGCGGTGGTCAATACGAAACCTTTTTTGGAAATCTATGCCGACGACGTAAAATGCAGCCATGGAGCCACGGTTGGACAGTTGGATCCCGAAGCATTGTTCTATCTGCGCTCCAGAGGAATTTGTGAGCGTAATGCCCGCATGTTGCTTCTCTATGCATTTGCTATGGATGTGGTAAATCATGTAAAAATAGATGCGCTTAAAGATCAGATAGATAATATGGTTTCAAAACGTTTAAGTGGTGAGTTGACTATCTGCGATCAATGCGTTTTGCACTGTTCCGATGAGACTCATCTTAATTTTGAAATTGATTTGTCGAAACTCTAGTTTATCAATATTATTTTGTACTTTTATAAAAAAATTAAAATTATGAAAAAAATCACATTATCCTTATTCGTATTGTCGTTGGTTATTCTTTTTTCATCTTCATGTAAAAAAGAGGTCACCGATGCACAAAAAGTAGAAGCATTAAAAAATGTCACTTTGTCATACGACAGTGTTGCGTTAAATGTTAACCTTCCAGATGGAGCATTAAGTGGACAATCATTTACAGAACTTCGTGCTCAAAACGAAGCGTTGTACTCCAATTTGTCAAATTACACACTTGGTTTTGCAACTTATATGAAGGCAAGCAATACTAAAACGGATGCAACTGATGCTGAATTTCAAGGCATGACCATGAATATGATTATGAATAATTTGAACAGTACTCCAATTCAGACATCAACAGGTGCGGTCACCATTTTGAAAAACGAGACTCGTCCAATTATTACATCTGGAAGTATCAACCTATTGACACACAAA
>CAZIJP010000147.1:0-6529 GCA_964539615.1 uncultured bacterium | reverse complement strand
TACTTTTTCAAAAAGTGTTTAACGATTTTCATGTCATATTCATACAAAGTCAACTCTTCAGAAATGAAATTTGTATCTTTATCGTGTGGATTGAAGATGATATCATAATCATTAATTTGAGAGCTTCCAGCAGACATTGTTACGGCAAGTTCAATCACATTTTGGAGTTCTCTTACATTACCTGGATAGTTATAATTGAGCAACTTTACTTGAGCACTTTGGGAAAACTGAGAGACAACAAAACTATTCTCATTACAGAACTTTTCAGCAAATAATTTAGCAAGAGCCATGATGTCGTTTCCACGATCTTTTAGAGAAGGGACTTGAATTGGCAAGCCAAGAATTGCATAATAAAGATCTTTTCTAAACTCATTTTTTTGCACAAGTTGAGTTAGGTTTTTACTTGTAGAAATGATGATTCGAGCATCTAAAGGAATCGCTTTGATGCCCCCAACTCGAGTATACTCTTTGTTTTGAAGAACCGTAAGCAATTTTGCTTGCATATTTAAATCAAGTTCTTGAATTTCACTTATATAAATAGTACCTTGCCCTGCTTCTTCTATCGCACCTGCTTTGCGATTTGATGCGCCAACAAAAGCATCTTTTTCAAAACCAAAAAGTTCAATTTCAAAGTTAGTTGTAGAAATTGAAGCAGCATTAATGCTTATAAATGGTTGTTCGCAACGAATAGAATTGTAATGAATAGTACGAGCAATACTCTCTTTTCCAGTACCCTCTTCGCCATGCAAGGAAACTTGTATATTTGATCGACATGCTTTGTCTATCAATGCTAAAACAGCTTGCATCGCAGGAGAATTGCCAATAATATTGTTAAATGTATATTTTGTGGCAATCTGCTGGCGTAGTTGAGAAATCTCAATGCGTAAATCTTGATTCTCTTTTGCTTTGGTTATTGAACTCCAAAGGCGCTCTTTTACCTCACCATTCTTTACAATATAATCGAAAATGCCAGCCTTAAATAAATCTACCGTAACACCAACCTCTTCTTGTGAAGAGACCATTACCACGGGAACATCAGGATTAATTTCTTTTATTTTCTCTAAAAGCTCTAACCCATTATAATCTGGTAACCCATAATCTAAAGATATAAAATCAGGATTACGATATAAATTGTTTAAAAAATCTTTCCCATTCTCAAAAACTTCAAAATAACAATCTGGAAGATTGCTTAAATGAGCTTGAAGTGCTTTTGCGTAAACCCTATCGTCTTCTACAAGAAAGACTTTGAAAATGTTTTCCATAGTTCTGATGTTAAATTAGAATATTTTCCGTAAAAATAGATATTATATTCAAATTATCCAAATATATTACAAATTTCTACTAATGACAGTTAAAAAGTTTTTCTTGAAAATTTGTGTCAAAATGAAAAAAACTAGCAATTACGAAATAAAAAACAATAAAACTAGTTGTTACTTTGATTTTTTGAATATTTTTGTTGCTAATTGGCAACGTTCGTTCATACTCTAATTCTAAATAGAAAAATGATTAACATTATACGTAAGATTCCAAGTTCTGTATGGATGATTATTGGAATTCTTACCATTATAAAATTAGTATTGGCGCTCATTATTCCTCTTTCAAATGATGAGGTTTATTACCACACCTATGCTCTATATCCTGCATTAAGCCATTTTGATCACCCGCCCATGGTTGGATGGATTATCCAACTGTTTACCTTCAACATGCATTGGCATAATGACTTTTTTATGCGTTTGGGTGCGATTGTGTTTTCAATTATCAACTCAGTGATTATCTATCGTTTTATTGACAGAATTTCTACTCGAAAAGCCGCTATACTCTCTGTTTTTCTTTACAACTCTTCATTTTACAACTCTGTAGTATCGGGATTTTTTATTATGCCAGACACAGGATTAATGACCTTTTGGTTGTTGGCCCTAAACTCTTTTCATATTAGTCTTGTTAGCCACAACGTGTCCAAGAGAGAGAAACTACACATGATATTGGCTGGAGTTTTCACTGGAATGGCGATGCTATCAAAATATCAAGCGATTTTTTTATGGTTTTCTGCCTTCATTTTTATTGTCGTGTATGGTCGTCATTGGTTTAAAGAGGTCTCGTTTTACGTTTCTGGATTATTAACTCTTCTACTATTGTCTCCAATAATTGGTTGGAATTTCCAAAATGAATTCGTAAGCTTTACGTTTCAAGGTCAGCGTGCAAATTTTTTTCATCAAGGGTTTAATTACCTCTATTTTTTAAGAGAATTTTTCGGACAAATAGTGTACACCAACATTGCAGTGTATATTTTAATTGTTTGGAGTTTATTATATTATAAGAAAAATTTCCATTCACGAACAATGAGTGAACGGTTTTTTGTCTATTTCGGATTACCTTCCATTCTTACATTCTTACTGATATCGCTCTTCAAATCGACCTTGCCTCATTGGTCTGGACCAGGATTTAGCACGTTAATCTTACTCGCTTCAATTTTATTAGCCAATTCAAATAAATGCAAAATTAGGTTTTTCAAGCGCAGTGTGTTTTTTAGTGGTTTTAATTACTTTATTTCAGTTGTGTTTATTCTGTTGCAGTTAAACTTTAACATCATCCCTATGGGCTACAGCATCGATCCCACTTCAGACATTACAGGGTGGGATAATTTAGGGTCACAATTTTCAGCCCTTCGAACAAAGCATATTGAAGAGGGAAAAATTTCAAAAAATCACTGCTTTTTAAGTGATCGATGGTTCCCAGCAGCACATTATGATTATTATTTAGCCGAACCCAATCAAATTCCATTAATCTGTACTGGGGATATTACCCAAAGTCATAAATATTTGTGGATCAACAAAGAGAGGGGTGGAATACCAATGGGTTTTGACGCATATTATATTACCGCTGAACCCGAAAATCGCTCCGCTGAAAAGCTCTATGGCAACCATTTTGAATCCATATCAAAGTCGGATACCATTATTATTTACAGAAACAACAAACCTTTTGTCACTTATTCGCTTTATATATTACGACATTATCTAAACAATGGCGCATATGAAATGAGAGAATAAAAATAACTTGATGCAACCATAAACAAACAATTATCGTCTAACCAACAAATCGGGATGAATGTACTCTGAGAATGAACTCATAGATGAATGCTTAAAAAACAATCGAATAGCCCAAAAACAACTCTACGAGAAATATAGTAGAAAAATGTTTGGTGTCTGTTTACGATATGCTAAAAGCAAAGAAGAAGCAGAGGATGTTTTAGCAGATGCATTTGTTCAGATATTTATGAAACTTAGTTCTTTTAAACGTGATGGATCTTTTGAGGGTTGGATTCGCAGAATAGTTGTAAATACATCAATTACAGCTTATCGAAGTAATTTGAAATTTAATCTGAACGACGAAATTTCAGAAATACGTGACATCTCCAACAATGATGTTTCTGCAATTGATTTACTCAACTTACAACAACTCAAAAGCCTAATTCAACAAATGCCCGATGGCTATCGGATGGTCTTTAATCTTCATGTGATGGAGGGGTATAATCATCGAGAAATTGGAGAAATGTTGAACATCAATGAGGGTACCTCAAAATCACAGTTTTCAAAAGCTCGAAAGTGGATGCAAGCAAAGTTAGAACAATATAATATTACGCAATACTTATAATTATGAACGGTGAATTTAACTCAAAATTTGAAGAACTTTTTAGAGATTTCTCTGAAGAACCTTCCTCTAACTGTTGGGATGCAATATCTCAAAAGTTAGATACCGTTTTGCCTATTGATGGCTCTGCTTCTGCTTCCCAAGGTGCTAGTGGATTCTCAAAATTTATCACTACAACCATCGGCAAAAGTGTCGCCATTTTTACAGGTGTTGCAATCGTTGGTGTTGCTACTTTTGCATTGCTTAACACATCCGAAACTCCTACCAATACAACTCAGAAAACTACCCTTCAGATATCTAAAGATAATAAAATTGATAATAAAGAAACAGCTCTTGTTGAACCAGAAGCAACTTCTATCTCTGAGCAACGTGACATTAAACCAGAAATCACACAAACACAACCGGTTATAAACGAAAATGTGGGGACACATCAAACTGCTGAAAAGGGAAAAGAAAATCAGTTAATAAATGAGCCTTTAGTCACAAATTTCACAGCTCAAAAAGAGAAACAATCACAACCCGTTGTTTCAATAAAAAACCCTCAACTAATAGAAGAACCTAACAAAGAGAGTGAAGAGTCAATTGTTGAAACAACTGAAAATCCGGTGGTTGCATCCAATACAAGCATTGAAAAACCAACCAATAATCTCAATTTAATATTCCCCAATGTTATCACACCGAATGGCGATGGATTTAACGATCTATTCGTGGTTAAAAACATTGAAACCATCTCAAATAGTAGATTGGTAATTATTAATTCCAATGGGATTAAAGTGTTTGAAGCAAACAATTATCAAAACAATTGGGATGCGAGTAATGCTCCAGATGGAACCTATTTTTATGTTTTTGAGACTAAAATTGAGGGAAAATCTCAAACTGTTTATGGAACAATGCAAATACTTCGATAGGGTTTACGTTTGCAACTAATTTATGAATTAACGAAATTCGGCAAAATTACCTCTTCTTTTCAAAAAACTGTTTTAATATGGAAGCGCACTCTTGCTCCATTACGCCTCCAGTTACAACTGTTTTTGGGTGTAACAATGATGCATTTTGACGACTAAAACCCCGTTTTATATCAGGAGCGCCAAACACAATTCTGCCTATTTGAGTCCAATAAGCTGCACCACTACACATCACACAAGGTTCAAGGGTGACAAATAAAGTGCAATCAGGCAAATATTTCCCCCCCAAGTAATTTGTTGCGGCTGTATATGCTTGCATTTCAGCATGTGCAGTAACATCATTAAGTTGCTCTGTTAAGTTGTGAGCTCTTGCAATAATTGTATTCTTACATACAATAATGGCTCCCACCGGAACTTCATCTTTATCAAACGCTTTTTGAGCCTCTTTTAGGGCTTCATGCATAAAATATTGGTCATCAAAAATCATCAAAATTGTATTAATTAATGCCACGAAGATAGTAAATAACTACAGGTTAAACAAATTCACTTTTCTTGAGAAAAATATTTAACGTCTGTCTACTGATATTACGATGGAATTTTCAAAATGGCAACATTAAAAACCTCATCTTCCTGATACCCGCTCTGCAAATCAAATAGGTTAAATTCGTACATTTGTACTATAAAAAGAAAAAGTATTATTGCGCTCTTTTTATAAAGTAATCATTTAAACATAAAGTTATGCCATTTTCCACTTTTGGTTTGTCATCAGAATTGTTGAAGACTATTGCAAATCAGCAATACACCCAACCTTATCCTATTCAAGAGAAGGTTATTCCTGCAGTATTGAAAAACCATGATGTGTTAGGTATAGCGCAAACTGGCTCGGGAAAAACCATGAGTTACGTATTGCCAATTCTTCAATTGATACAACAAAGACCAGCCAATCGCAACCGTTTTGTTCAAGTGTTAGTCCTTGTTCCTACTCGAGAACTAGCAGTTCAAGTAGATGAGGTGTTTCAGTTATTTTCCAATAACTTGCCACAACGAATCAAAACGATGGCTGTTTTTGGAGGAGTTTCCATCAATCCTCAAATGATTAAAATGCAAGGAGTGGATATCTTAACAGCAACCCCTGGTAGACTATTGGATCTTGTAGCTGCAAAAGCGGTACATCTCTCCGAAGTCCAAATTCTTGTTTTAGATGAAGCCGATAAGATGTTAAATCTTGGGTTTGAAGAGGAGATGAACGACATTTTAAAGTTGTTGCCAAGCAAGCGTCAAAACCTATTGTTTTCGGCAACCTTGGCTAAGGAGATTAACTCCATTACTCAAATGATTTTACATAATCCTGTAAAAATTGAGATTGAAGCAGAAGTTCAAGATGTTGATTTAATTAATCAAGTTGCATATGCAGTAGAAGAAGAGCGTAAAGGACCATTGCTTAGGTATCTTATAAAAACTCAGGAGATGAACCAAGTTTTAGTATTCGTGTCATCTACCCACAGAGCAGATGCAGTGGTGAGCAAACTGAAAATTAATGGCATCCACGCCGAAGCACTTCATAGTCAAAAGAGCCAAGGAGCTCGAACGGAATCATTACGAAAATTCAAACTGGGACAATTAAGAGTGCTTGTTGCAACCGACATCATGTCTCGTGGAATTGACATCCCTTTTTTACCTTATGTAATCAACTATGAATTGCCTCGATCACCTAAAGATTATATACATCGTATTGGACGTACTGGCAGAGCCGAAAATCCTGGCGAAGCAATCTCTTTTGTTAGCTATGAAGAGCAACATCACTTTCGAGTTATTCAAAAGAAAATACACAAACGAGTGCCTCTAACAGAAACGGAAAGTATCACTCTAAGAGGTTATTAACCTAATTAATTCCTATTTCATTTTTTTCACCTTAAAAGATACATAAGGTTTTCACAAAAGGAATTCAATTTCTGATTTCTTCTTATGTGCCCCTT
>CAZIJP010000146.1:0-6585 GCA_964539615.1 uncultured bacterium | reverse complement strand
AAGTCGGCAAAAAACTGGTAAGCATGTCTTTAGTACAGATTCTAAAAGATAAATACGAATTAAAGGAAGATGATCTGGGAAAAGCCCTTCAATTACAGAAGGACTTGGGGGGAGATATTGGCCGGATTCTTGTGCAAACCGGTTTGATTACAGAAACTCAACTTGTTGAGGCATTATCCGGTTACTTGAAAATACCCATGTTCCAGGGCGAATGGGAGGAAGATGAAGAGATTGTTGCCTACCTGACTGACAGACTGAATTATGAATTTCTTGTGAAAAGCAATTTTCTTCCGATCAAAATCGACCATGAGGGGAAAAAGCTTCACGCCGCGACCAGTGATCCTTTCAACTATACGGTATTAGATTATGTTACACAGGCATTGGGATATTCCCTGCAATTGTTTCTGGCAACGGAACAGACGATCAAAGATCTGTCCATCCATTATAATTATGAGAGTGGAAAGGATTTTGTTTCCCTTAATGTCGAAGAAGATGCCGAAAAATTAAAGGAGATGGCCTTTGATGCGCCGGTTATCAAGTTCCTCAATAATTTGCTCAGCAAAGCCGTTGAACTTCGAGCTTCTGATATTCATATAGAATCTTCAGAAAAGAAATTCAAAGTGAGGTTCAGGATTGACGGGATTCTTCAGGATATGGAAAACTTGGACGAGCCTTTCTATTTGGCAATGGTTTCCAGAATCAAGCTTCTGTCCGGTCTGGATATTGCCGAAAAGAGATTGCCTCAGGATGGAAAATTCACGACAAAGATCGCCTCTATGCTTTTGGACCTCCGGGTATCCACTATCCCAATGGTCAGCGGCGAAGGTGTGGTCATGCGGCTTCTTTACAGGGAAAAGCTTTCTTTTGATCTGGAAGTCCTGGGGCTGGAGGCAGATCATAAAGATATTCTGCTGAAAATTATTTCGCAGCCATACGGCATTCTTCTGGTGACGGGACCTACGGGATCAGGTAAGTCCACCACCCTTTATTCCATGCTGAAGCGCCTGAACAATGAGGAGCGGAAAATCATTACCATCGAGGATCCTGTCGAATATCAACTGGAAGGGATCAACCAGATACAGGTTAAGGATGAAATCGGGATGTCCTTTGCGAACGCCCTGCGCTCGATTTTACGGCATGATCCGGACATAATCATGGTCGGCGAGATTCGAGACAAGGAGACGGCGGCCATATCTATTCAGTCTGCACTGACCGGCCATCTTGTCCTTTCGACGCTGCATACCAATGATGCGCCCAGCAGTCTCTTTCGGCTGATTGAGATGGAGGTTGAGGATTACCTGATTAATTCAGCGGTGATCGGATTGCTGGCACAGCGCATTCTGAGGAAAAACTGTCCTTTCTGCAGCCAGCCGGACCATCCTTCAGAGCATGCAGTCAAAGAGTACCAAATCCGGGAGATTGCCGAAAAAAACAGCGCTCTGGTCCATGAGGGGATTCATTTCACCCGCGGTAAAGGATGCTCAAAATGCGCCAAAACCGGCTACAGAGGAAGAATTGCTGTTTTTGAATTGCTTGAATATACTGATGAATTAAAAGAAGTGTTTCTTAAAAAAATGTCTCTCGAAGCGCTGCGGGAGGTTTTATTAAAAAACAAAAGTTACCGCCTGCTGAGAGAGGATGGAATGCTTAAAGTTGCCAAGGGGTTAACGACCATTGAAGAGGTCCTGCGCGTATGTTAAAGGAGTTTACATACAATTGCCTTGATTCGGCTGGGAAGGACAGCCTGGGGGTCATCAGCGCGTCAGACAAAGTGGATGCCATGGCGATGCTTCGTGTCCGGGGACTTACAGTCATCGAGCTTCGGGAGAAGGGAAAGAAAGCAAAAAGCGTAACGTTATTCAAAAAAGGGTTTAATGACCAGGATGTGTACGACATGGCCAGAGAATTAAGTACTCTTCTGCGGTCCGGTATGCGTATTGATCGGGCCTTTGAACTTCTGATCCGGTCAACATCAAAACAGGATTTAAAAGCCATTCTTTTGTCGGCGTTGACCGACATTAAAGCCGGCAAGGGTGTAGCACAGGCGTTTGATAACGCCGGACGTTTCAGTCCCTTTCTGATCAGCATGATCCATGTCGGCGAAGCGGTGGGGAATCTCCGATCGGCCTTTGAAAATATCGCCGAGTATCTCAAATTCCAGATTCAATTTAAAGCTGAAATTAAAAATGCCATGACCTATCCGGCCTTTCTAATTTTTGCCAGCATCGCTACCTTCATTTTCATCTTCAATTTTATCGTACCAAAATTTTTTACTATCTTTGGCACAAACAGCAGCACGCTGCCGCTGTCGGCAAAAATTCTCTATGCAATGAGCGGATGGTTTTCGTTTACCAATATCGGCATCTTGACAGTGATAATCATTGCGCTGATCGTTGTAAAAAGGATTTATCCCAACAAACTAAAGCTTCCCGATTTGTCGGGTTATTTTATCAATATCCCTATAGTTGGCGTTCTCATCCTTAATCTCGAGATTTCACGGTTTTCCTACTCGATGTATTCCATGCTGCAAAGCGGAGTGGAGTTTATCAAGGCTTTAAAAATGTCTGCCTCAGTCATTCAGAATGAGCACATCAGGGGGTCCATAGCGGCGCTTGTTGGGCAGATTAAAGAGGGGAAAAAAATCGCGGATGTCTTTTCTCAGGTTTATTTATTGCCGGAAATAGTTCCTAACATGATTCGCGTCGGAGAGGAAAGCGGGAATCTCAAAGATGCTTATCTCGAACTCCATCAGATATTTGATGAAAGATTTAAAAACAGCATCAAACGGGTTCTAACATTGGTAGAACCCATCGTAATTATTTGCATGGGGCTCGTTGTTGGATTCATTGTAATAACATTGATTCTTACCGTCATGAGTGTCAGCACGATTAAAATGTGAGATGGCTGTAAAAAGTGGCCGGGCAAATGAAAGCTTTCAATAAACAAAAAGGCTTTACGCTCATTGAGCTTCTCATTGTTGTAGCCATTATCGGCATGATGCTGTCCGTCAGTCTGCCTGTTTCCTTCAGCATGTATAACAATTACAAATCATCCCTAAAGGCTCAGGAAGTAATGATATTTATTTCGAAGCTGAAAAGAGAATCTTTTCTTTATAGTGAAATGAAGATATTATCTTCAAAAAACAACATGATCACCATAGATGGAAAGGCAGAATCTTTTGACGAAAGTCTCATCAATGTTGATTTACCAATAGTCTTTTATAGAAATGGAACTACTTCCGGCGGCACGGTAAAAGTAAGTACCGGCGGATCGGCTTATTTAGTGACTGTGCGGGCGCCTCTTGGTGACTTGGTTATGACGAGAGCAGGCGCAGAATGAAACATTCAGGGCAGCGTGGGTTTCTTGTTTTAGAAATCCTGATTGCCGGATTTATTCTGACCGCCAGCATTGCGGCTGCGATGTATCTTTTCCGGATGGGTTATGATTATTTAGAAAAAGCCAACGTATCCAATACAATTTCATCAAAGCTTGTACAGGCTGAGAGTCTTTTCCGGGAGCTGGAACTGCAGAAAAAATCAGGGGTAGAGGACATGGGCGATGGAGTAACGTTGAAATGGGAATCGCAGTTGCTTAATTCATCAAAGCCGCCCATTGAAGGAGAGGAAGGCGCTATGCCATCCCTTCATGAGCTTTATTTGTACCGGATAAATTTTACGCTGGACTACAAAGGTATCAACAGGTCGTTCGAAGTTAATGAATTTAGATTTAAACCATTATCGTCAGCGGAATGAAACCAGAACTCACGGCTACACTCTTATCGAGGTACTGGTGGCAATGGTTATTTTTTCAGCCATGTTGATGCTTGCCGGGATGGCTCTTAATCAAGGACTCCGGCAGTACCATGGACTTGCCGAGAAAGGGTTGAACTTCTGGAGTTATGCCACAAATATTTGGCTGGACAAGAATTTTAACTCGACAATCGATTACTATGTCCATACGAAAAGTAATGGATGGTTTCCCTATTTCAAAGGCAACCAGGAAGGCATCTCGTATGTTACCCTTGCCCCTTTTGCCGGTGAACTTCCCGTAGTGGCCTGGGTGAAAAGCAGCACCGAAGAGAAGGGAGGGAGGTCTCTGATATATTATGAACTTCCTGTATATACAAAATCATATGAGGAAATAGAACGAAATGATGCATTTGGCGATTATAAAAAAGGAGCGTCATTCAAGATATTAAATTCGGTAGAAGACATTGAGATAAATTTTTACGGTTATGATCTTCAGGAGAAAAGAAACAAGTGGTTCAACACTTTTAATGGCAGCAAAATGAAGGTTATTCCCTCGCTTATAAAAATTTCCTATCGTAGTGAAGGTAAAAACAACAACCTAATGTTTAATATTAAAATTAATTCCCGGGCGAAGATGGGATATGATGAATTATATCCAAGATAACCGGGGTTCGGCCACAATCCTGATGGCATTGATCGCCGCAGTCATTGTTACGGTAGGATTAGGTTTCAACTGGCTGGTTCGGGAGCATATCCGGGCCTCGGAAGGCTTAAAGAACAAAGCCGAAGCAATTTTAAAAGCAAGATCTGCTTACAATACTATTATCTATTTGATTCTGAATAGTAAAACGTTTCCTAAAGAAGCTGTAATCGCCGGTTGTGATAATATTTCTCTGCTTAAAACTCTTCCTCTGGACGGCCGGGAGATCTTTTTATCACCTGACGTTCGTATCCGGATTCAGGATAGTAATGGTGTTCTATCACTGGTTAATGTCAATAAAAATGCTTTGAGAAAGTTGATTGGGAAAGTTGACAATACGGATAATTCTGCAATTGCCATAGACAGCCTGCTGGATTGGATTGAGTCTGGTAAACTAACCAGAATAAATGGAGCCAAGGATTTTTATTACCAGGGATTAGGTGTGCCTTATACCTCCAGAAACTACGCGCTCCAGTACATGGATGAACTCAAATTTATTCGAGGGATCGGTGAAGAAACCTACAATAAAATTAAACCATACGTTTCTATGCTGCGCTCAATAGGTTTCAACCCGAACACTGCCAGCAATGAAGTTCTTAGAGCTCATCTTGATATTGATGACACGTTGTTGAAGGCATTTAGAGACTATCTTGCTCAGGGAGGAACTGTTAAAACAAACAGAGAGTTATTTGCTCTTACCGGGAAAATAATACCGGAAGACGAGGATAGTCTTAACTTTGTTCCGTCGGTTTTCATGGATATAACAGTCAGCGTAGGGGAGCCAAAGAATATATATACGATAAAAGCCGGCCTGAGGCTTAGCCAAAAAGTGGATTCACCTTTCAGCATTTACTATTGGCAGGAAGTATGATGCATAATAAACTGACGCACAAGATATCTGTGGCTTATTGGCAGAAGGATAGCCTCGAGATATATCATCTTATGGATAAGACACCGGTTAAATATGCATCCGGTAGCCTTGACAAAATTACACCGGTTAGAGGTCGGTTCGGAAAAAAAGTTTTGATAGTGGGCAGGGAACTTCTTCTTCATCAGAGAAAAAAATACCCCCCCGCCACGGAAGAAAAGATCATCAAGGCAGTAGCTTTGGAGATTAGCGATATTTTCCCTTTGCAGAAACCGGCCTTTTACTGCCGGATTTTTAAGTCATTCGGAACTTATACCGTTGTCGATATCTGGGCCTGGGAAAGTGAGCAATATGAGCGGATTAGGGAAGTTTTTCCGTTCAGCTTTGTCATTCCGGAGGATCTGGTTTACAGTGCAGTTGAACCGGAAGTTAAAGTATTTCATTATTCGGGAATGACACACCTACTTGCCCACGCCGAGGGAAGGTTTCTTGCCGGCGCTTCTTATCCTGACGGTGGTTTTGGTGAGGGGGATATTCAAAGATTTCTCAATGGTCTGGAACAATTCGATTTGAACATTCATCGGATTTTGATATTTGGAA
Source organism: uncultured bacterium (assembly GCA_964539615.1). Lineage (GTDB taxonomy): Bacteria > Macinerneyibacteriota > Macinerneyibacteria > Macinerneyibacteriales > CAYRFE01 > CAYRFE01. The sequence continues at coordinate 668 of CAZIJP010000146.1, read as the reverse complement.
AATTACCTTTTGCCATAGAAAAAATTCTTCAGGCGGATCAGGCGGGCTCTAACATGCCAATGATTACCAACGCCACAGACGTGAGTTATCCTGTCTGTCTGAGTTATATATCGGGGTTGGATCTAAAGGCGTTTAAAGTGGCAGGATCATATCGCCTTTGGGAGAAAAAAGATTTATTCTTGAGAATTTTCATATATTTGCTTTTGGGTTATGCTGCAATGCTTTACCTGACCTTAAGAAATTATGATCATACAACAGGTGAAATAAGCAAAAAGATAAGTGCCATAAACAATGCCAGTAAAGAAACCAGCCCAGGCGGGGATGATTATTCGGATGCTTATAATGAAATCAATAAAAAGCTTGCTGCCGATTCCGCGCCGCTGAAAGTTATGAATATGCTGGCCCAAACCTTGCCTCCTGGCACTTTTATAAACAGAATGGTGTTGAATGATAACCATATCGAAATATCCATATCCTCCAAAGAACCTCTCGTTGTGTTCAAAAAACTGGGAAATACTCCGGGAGTAAATAAGATTAGTATCAAAGGGCCGCCCGTAAAAAATAGAAATACATCTGTGTATCAGTTTAATATAAGTATTGAGCTTTCGTCGTAAATACGCATGGAAAATTCAGAAAGAAAAAAAGAACTAAAGATAATCGGATTATAT
>CAZIJP010000145.1:0-6615 GCA_964539615.1 uncultured bacterium | reverse complement strand
CGGTAATTACCGATCACATACATAAGCGGTAACAGCGTGTAAGCAAGCTTTCGGTTCCACGACCAAGGAAAAAGAGAGACAAATAAAACAACAGCTTTCATAAAACCATATTCAATATAATACTGCAGGCGCATTAATGTCACCGCAGTTTTAGAGAAAATGCTTTGATAGACGCGTTGATCGCCTCAACATAGTGAGCAGTTGATCCTGCGTTCATTTCCACACAAGCGCGCGCATTACGCGATAGCTCGATACATCGGTCATGATCAACGATCAGTTCTGACATATACGGTAATAAAACATCCTCGGCAGCTTCAACGATTGCATCATGTTTTTTAAATACTTCATAGATCTCTTGAAAATTATGCATATACGGTCCAACCACAATAGGTTTCGCCCATACTGCAGGCTCTATGATATTATGGCCGCCCTGCGGGATCCAGCTTCCGCCCACGCAAACAATATCGGCAAATGCATACAACACGTCAAGCTCACCCATACTATCCCACAGCACAACGTCATAGTCCCACGAAAGAGAACCTTTGGAACGTTGTTCATAGGTAAGTTCCAATTCATCGAGAAGCTTTTTTATTTCCTCAAGACGTTCCAGATGACGCGGGGCAAGAATAAAAATTACTTTTTCCGAAAGCTCCTTTAATGTTGAAAACAAGATCGCCTCTTCGCCGCGATGCGTAGAACCGATAATAATGATCGTTTTGTCAGCTGGATGCGTCGCAAAAATTTTGCCGATACGTTCTTTTCGATCATCTTCTTTTTTATTCATATAGACATCATACTTCGTATTTCCGTAAACGGCAATTTTTTCTGCCGGTGCACCGCATGATTTGAACATCTCAAATTCAAGATCGGATTGTACCAACAATTTGTCATACATCGGAAATATATACTTCCAAAACCATCGCACTGAGTGATAGCTTTTATATACTTTCGGAGGCATCCGCCCGTTGATCATAATAACGGGAACTGATCGTTTGTACGCCAATAATATCAGCACGGGCCATATCTCGGTCTCAACGATCACCAATGCCTTAGGTTTCATGATAGTATACAATCGCCCAAGCGAACCGAAAAAATCAACGGGAAGATAAAATACATCCACTGTATCGCCGAAATGCTCGCGCACCATTTTATACCCTGTTTCCGTACCTACTGAAACCGCGACAGGCTGCTTACCGATAAAAGATCGAATAACAGGCACAGCAGCCTTTACTTCGCCCGCTGAGACGGTATGGAACCATACATAGTTGGTTGAGTGGAACACTTTTGCCGAAATGAATCCTATGCGCTGAAAAAGTCCGTGCTTATCTTTTCCCGTCACATACGCTCGGATGAAATAGAATGGGAACAACAGAACGATCACCAGCAGCATCGCGATACTGTACAATGTAAATAAAGGAATAAGTACCAATAATCTCATGCGTTATTTCATCCAATACTGTTTTGCAAGTTCTTCAGCTTTCAAGGCGACTTCAAGAGATCGAAGATTATCGATCGTCGAATATAATGAGATCTCATTTTCAAGGATACAGTCGATAAAATGTTCAATTTCAATCTTTAACGGATTATCTTTATTGACGATGATACGCTGAACATTGGTGTCGTGGATCTCGCGAACCGGCACATTACCGATCGTATAATCCTGCCCGCCCTGGCTGTAGACATAAATATCTTCTTCGGCATAGTCAAGAAATATATAACTTTCCGGCATAGTGATGGATAATGTGCGAATTTTTGTTTGCGTGATTCGGCTTGCGGCAAGCGATGCGATCGCCCCGCTATTAAAATACAACTGTACATGAGCGATATCTTCATACGGTGTTTTCAAACTTTTACCGACGGCGGTCATATCGGCCACTTCCGATTTCAATAAATTGAGCACAATGTCGATGTCATGGATCATTAAATCAAGGATAACACCCGAAGTGCGCTCGCGATTGCCCAACGGTCCAAGTCGGCGAGCTTCAAGAAAGACCGGAGAAAGTTCAACACTATAGCGCATCAATTCGAGAACGGCTGCATTAAACCGTTCAACATGGCCGACATGCAAGATAAGATTCTGCTTTTCTGCAAGTTCGATGAGTTCTTTTGCCTGATCGATATTATCGGTCATCGGCTTTTCCAAAAGAATATGTTTTCCTGCCAACAAACAATTTTTTGCAACTTCATAATGGCTCACGGTTGGTACGGCTATGTTCACCGCTTCAACATAATTCAACATATCCTTATGGTCATAATACGCTTTTGTTTTATATAATGCGGCGATCTCATCGGCTCGCTTCTTATTAATATCACAAACTCCTACGAATTCTACATAGTGACGCATCCGCTCATAAATTCGCGCATGGTAATTACCCATATGCCCTACGCCGATCACACCGACCTTAAGCTTGCCCATCCGTACACCTCGCTTGGATTAATGCGGCTGCCCGCGTTATTGCTCCGTTCGGCTCCAATAGCGCCCGAACCGCTGCCAGATCATTTATTATGGCCTCATACCGTCCATATTCATTGAATATCGACTCAATTGTTAAAATAATATTCTCGGAGGTCATTGCATCTTGGATCAGCTCCGGACAAACCTCTTTATCAAGTAGTATATTCGGCATGCCGATATGATTGATCTTTACGATGCGCCGCGCTATCCATTCTGTCAGCTTTGACACTTTATAGGTAATGATCATCGGCGTATTGAACAATGCAGCTTCCAGTGTAGCAGTACCCGAAGACATAATCAGAAGATCTGCGGCGGCCATGATCTCATGAGAACGCCCCTGCATGATATGAATGTAATTCGGTATCTGCGTTTTATATTGATCTGCAATCTTTTTCGTTGCAAACGGTATCACGAAATGATATTTGTCTTTATAATGTTCGGCAACAGCAAGAAATACTGGCAATAATGTTGACAATTCCTGTGTTCGTGATCCGGGTAACAGGCCTATCAAACGCTTGCCGTCATCAATACCCAATTCTTTTTTAAAGGTTACCGCATCATGTGTAACATTGATCTCTTCCAACAACGGATGCCCGATATAGTCAACTGTGATCGATGTTTTATCGCGATAATATTCCCACTCTTTTCGGAAGGTTGCAAGTATATGGTCAATGGTTTTCTCAATTTTTTTAGGGCTCCCCAACCCCCACATCCACAGTTGCGGTGCAAAATAATAAAATGTATAGATCCCATATTTTCTGATTTTTTTTGCGATCTCCAGATTGAATCCTTGATTATCTATAAACACGATACAATCCGGCCTGTTATCGCGAAGATAACGGGTAACCTGACGCAAAGCACGGATATAATCGGGGATAAATCGTAAACCTTCCGTAAAACCAACGGAGTTTTTTGCCGTCAGATCTTGAATGGTCATAATTCCCGCAGCACGCATACGTTCTCCGCCAATGCCTTCCAGTTGTACGCCGGGTATAGCTTTTTTTAGTGCATATGCAAGAAAAGCACCATGGACATCGCCGGACACCTCGCCGGCTGATAAAAATATCCTCATCCGCCCTGAGTTCTCCTTCTGTCAGTCTACGAAACCGCGTTTAGAGCGTTCTATAAACTCAACAATATGCATCGCTTCAGGTATTGTCGGAAACTCGTTTTTAATTATTTCCAATGCGCCGGCAAGAGTTTCTCGTTTTGATATATAGTCAATGACCTTTTTTAAAGCAAGCCGAGTCGTTGAATCCATATTATTACGCCGCAAGCCGACAATATTCAAACCATAAACTTTCGCAGGGTTACCTTGAACAAGGGAATACGGCAAAACGTCCTGATTGATGACCGTTCCGCCACCGATCATACACATGGTACCGATATGGCAAAATTGATGTACCGAAGCTCCTCCCGAGATAAACGCACGGTCTTCAACTTCTACAAAGCCGGCGATCGGCGTATAATTAGCGATTATTACATAATTACCGACAATGCAATCATGGGCTATATGGGTCGACCCCATAAAATAATTATTGTCGCCTACCGTGGTCTTTCGTTCCGGGCTTGTTGCACGGTGAATGGTGCTGTATTCGCGAAAGGTATTATTGCTGCCGATCTTGACCCATGTTTCCTCGCCGCTGAAATGAATATCCTGCGGTGGTCCACCAATATCGGCATAAGAAAATATATGATTATTTTCGCTCATTTCCACATATGAATGGATGGTTGCATGAGAGTCAATTAGACAGCCATTGCCGATAACAACAGTATCTTCAATGACCGCATACGGCCCGATCGTTACATTTTCACCAAGCGAGACATTCTTTCCGATTATAGCGGTAGGATGTATCACAGACATGACGCCCCCTTTTTATGTCGTTTCACTTATTGACGGTCAAAAACTCCTATGGACAGTTCTCCGTTCGCACGAAGCTCATCATTGACCCGGGCTTCACCTTTAACTTTAATGATATGGCCTTTACCCATAGCTCTATCCTGTAACATTTCAACCCGGAGCATCATAGTATCACCGGGTAAAATCGGTTTTCTGAATTTAAAGGAATCAATACCCATGAATAATGTCGCTTTCTCGTTTTTATTATACGGGCAACGGTTATACATGAGCAACCCGGCCGCTTGCGCCATTGCTTCTGCGATCATAACACCGGGGAAAATGGGATTTTCAGGGAAATGTCCCGTAAAAACAGGTTCATTCACCGATACATTTTTTTTAGCAACAATGTAATCTTGTGTAACTTCCTCAACAGCATCGATCAATAGGAACGGGTACCGATGAGGCAATATCTCCATAATTTTTAAAATGTCCATGGTCATATTCATCACTCCTTAATCATTGTTTCATAAAGGCATTGTACAAATCTGCCGTTATGGTAATGGCCGCTTCGTTCTGCCGTGAATGCACCAACAAATCTTTTCCCGGCCAATGACAGATCACCGATCAGATCCAGTATTTTATGTTTGACTGGTTCGTCCGGCATCCTGTACTCGGTATTATACGGCAAACCGTCTTTTATCACAAGTGCATTATCGAAAGAGCCCCCCACAGCAAGACCGTTTTTGCGTAAATATTCGATCTCTTCCCAAAACCCGAATGTTCTTGCGGGTGCAATGTCACGCTCAAAATTTACTTGAGTAATATCGATCTGAGTTCGTTGTACGGGAAAACCGAATTTTGCTCCGTCATACGTAAAATCAATCGATGTGATATCACGCGGCTCAACAGAGATCTTCACACTATCTTTTTCATATGAAAACGGTCTTTGTATTACGAAGATATCCGGCATTCCCTCAGTTTGTGCAATTCCGGCGGTATTAAGCAAAGCGCAAAACATTGCGGCACTGCCGTCACCGATCGGTATTTCGCTTCCGCTAGTGATCTCCACAATACAATCATCGACCGCGTATGCATAGAACGTCGCCAACAAATGCTCAACGGTCATGACAGAAACACCGTCATGGGATAATGCGGTACTGCGTCGATCATCGCTTTTATATCGAAATGTCGCTGGGATTGTTATACCGTTTCGCAAAAAGATTATCCCTGAATTATGTGACGGATGCAATCGAATCGCACAGAGCTCGCCTGTGTGGATGCCGACGCTGGAAAACGATATAGATTCAGCGAGCGTTCGCCTCATACTCGTTTATTTTTTTCTCAAGTTGTTTTATCTTTTGCCACATTTCTTCCAATTTCGATTCATATGCAAGGATCTTATAATGCTCTTTCATAGGTCGTGCGGGAGTTCCGCTATAGATGCCCGGCTCAGTCAGGCTTTTACCTATACCGGCCTGAGCGGTAAGCACCACTCTGTCGCCTATCACAATATGGTCTGCAAGCCCTGCTTGCCCGGCAAGCACTGCCCATCGGCCGATATCGGTCGACCCGGCTATACCGACCTGTGACACAATTCTAGCATGTTCCCGAATACGAACATTATGCGCAATCTGTACCAAATTGTCTATTTTAACACCGTTCTCGATCAATGTTTTGCCGAGTGTTGCCCTGTCGATACACGTATTAGCACCGATCTCGACATCATTACCGATCTCGATACGACCGATCTGCGGGATCTTGACAAGTTTATCGGCAGTCTCTGCAAACCCGTACCCGTCAGCGCCGATTACTACACCGCTGTGAATGATACAATCACTGCCAATATCTACTTCATGGTAAATTGATACCAGCGGGAAAATGATTGTATTTTCCCCGATGGTCACATCATCGCCTAATTGGCAATGACCGTGAATTACAGCACCCGCGCCGATCGTAACTCGTTCGCCCAAAACTGTATACGGACCGATACACGCTTTATCTGAAACAGAGCAACCGTTGCCGGCAATTACCGTTGAATGAACTCCCGGTAGTGCTGTCTTTCGTGAATAATGAGCCACTAACGTAAAAAACACCTGTCGAGGCTTATCGGTCACCAATTGCATGATAGGAAGATCAAGCGGCTGCGGTGTTATCACCAAACCGATCTCTTTGCCTTCCAATGATGCGGCATGTTTCATATCATCAATGAATATAATGGCATCAGATGTTGATTCGTCTGCCGGCGCAAAACAACAAAAAACCGCACCTTCCCGCTCATTAAGAACGGAAAGGCCGGTCAGTTTTTTAATATCGGATAACG
>CAZIJP010000144.1:4792-6632 GCA_964539615.1 uncultured bacterium | reverse complement strand
CCTGAATATTTTAATATTATGGTGTCAAATTCGGTTTTATTAAATCCCCAATCCGCAATAATTCGCATTGTCTTTATTACATGGTTTACAAGCGCCTCCGGCTTATGCGTTTTACTCTCTGGCGCGGGTTCTGTGGCCTGTGTGGGCGCCTCTGCGGTGTTCTGTGGCTGTTTACCCTCCGGCGCGTTTTGAGGCGTTTCTAGCGCTTGCTGTGCGGTGTTCTGTTCCGGCAACGGTTTATCATATTCAAACGTTTTCGCGCCCGGCAATGTGTCAAGTTCGCTTTCGTCTGGCAAACCCAAACCGCATATTGATAACGTTACGCGCCTTTTTGCCTTTGTCGCGCCTTTCATCATTAAATTTGCAAGCGCCAAACCTTTATTTGTTCCAATCATAACCGCGCCTATGTCAATATCGTATCGCCCGGTGCGGTCCTGTGCTTTTGCGGTGTATATTAATAAATCGCCCTCTATAACTTTTGACAACTCAATGATAGATACGCCGTTGATCTTTCTTAACTGCTCGGTACAATCTTTCAATGCATACAATCTCAACTTGCCGTCAAGTAATAAATACCCGAACGGTTTTGTTGCCGGGTTCAAATTCAAAGACTTGCATACGCCTAACACGTACTCAATACGTTGCGCCGGCGTCAAGTTCGACAAATCTTGATCAATCAAAACCTTTTCCATTGTTGCCGGCGTAATGTCTGAATAATTACGCTCTTGCATTTTATAATTTTGCTCGCCATTTTCAACCAATTCTTTCATGCTTTACCGCCTTTTTTTGTAAATTTTTCACATTTCCATTGCAATATCTCGAAATCGTCAAAACAACGCCTGAAATCAATTTAAAACGGTGTATTGTGTTTTCCTGTGTAATCGTTCATAATCTTGTCGCAACGGCGTTTTAGCGCTATCGTTTTTAGGCCGTTTATGCCGTCTAAAATCAATTTAAACGCCTTGTTTTATTTTAACGTATTACCCTACAATGCCGTTTTTCTTGTTTTTTTCTTCTAAAAAACAATTTATACAATCTTCCGTATGATAACTATATGAAAAAAACATATTATACGTTTTTTTGTATTGTTTGTTATCATCTAAATACAACGTAATAATCACTATATTACTATCAGTAAAATGCTGTAATGTATGCGATATAATACCAACGCTTTGCAAATAACCCAATGTCATATAGCCCGCCTTTCTTATTATTTTTTAAATACTATTTCGTATTCCTCTGCACTCATACAATCGGTGCAAATATGTTCTACGTTGTGTTGGTATATTATATCATATTTCTTGCACCTATCGCATTGTTTTATGCCCTCGTTTTCTGCACATTTTTTACAATAATACGTTTCAAACAATGTGCCGGTTTTCAACTCGGCCGGACCTCCGCAAATGTCGCAAGTGTTCGGCTGTGTGTCCGGCGCGCTCAACCTGTTATCAATGCCCCTGATCTGTCCGGCCGGTTCTTTTGCAAAATCCATTTTTACGCCTCCTTATCTAAATTATTATGCCATTTTTCCAATTCACTCTGTTTGACGTATTGCGTGTTACCAATCCAGAACGCAACCAATTTTTTCGCCCTTACTGCCTTACGAATTAAACCAATTGCAAACCCGGTTTCTTTTGCTACGTCTTGCAACGAATATGTTTTCTCAATCATGTTTTCACCTCCCCCGCTTCTTCAAGCATTTTTTTAAGTTTTTCTAAATGATCTTCGTAAAATCTTACCGCTTCGCAATCCTGTAAATCTGGCGCGTATGCAAGCGCGCGCTGTAAACTGCCATCCGTTTCAATGATCGCTTGTTTTGTTCTGTCTATGTGTTCTTGTG
>CAZIJP010000144.1:0-4692 GCA_964539615.1 uncultured bacterium | reverse complement strand
TTCCGGCGCCGTTGTTTGCGTCTTGTTTATCATCAAATTTCATTATGTGCCGGGTTGTTATCGCCCGGCGCTGTTAAGTTTATTGTATCTCTTTATCAGTAATACAAGAAAACGTATATTCTTTATGGTGTCGCGTAATGATTTCATCATGCAATTTTTTTATTTGATCATCGGTATACCCATGCCGTTTCATTGCATCGTTATAGATCTTTTTCATTTCGTCAATTGCCTCGTATGCGTATATTTCGCAATTCTGTCCGGTTACAATGTTACATAAACGCCCTGAATAAATATTTTCTACGGTACCATATTCGTAAAACCGAAAACAACTTTTATCAAATTTCATATTAACCCCTTTTTTTTAATGAAGCGCCGGCCTCCCGGCGCCTCTATTATTGCCTCTTTTTTTGTTACCAAATATAAACAAATTTTTTTTTCAAGAAAGTGTTGCGATAACTTCGGTTGCTTGTCTAACATTTTCTGGAGAAAAAGAACGAATTACAAAATCAAAATATTTTTCGATTTTATCATTTGCATTTTGTTTATTATGTCCCCATTTTACTAACATTGCCAAAACGTTTTCTTTTGTTATTTCTTTTGCGATTTTCTTTTCCATTTCTGACCTCCAACTTTTGTTTTTCTTCCTGCCTTTTACCCAATCCGGCGCCGGTCATTGAAAACCGTTTACGCTTCCTGCGCGCCGGGTACAAATAACTCTCTGCCTCTTTCTCTCTGCCTCTCTCTTTCATACGGCTGAAATGGTTACTTGTCTTTTCCGCTTGCATCTATCGCGCCGGGTGTCTTTGGCGCGCGCATGGTGTTTCTCTCGTTGGTGCGGTCCTGATCTGTTCGCCATGTTTCCGTATTAAATATGTCCTACATCTTGCCTGTAAATTACTTTAGCATATAAATAATTGCAATGCAAGAAAAAAAAGCATAAAAAAATAAAAAAAAATAAGATATTGTAAAGTGCTTATTGTTCTGAATAGGCGCAAATTTGCCGGGTTGTTTTTGAATTGGGTTTTATTTCTGTAATATTTATACTGTAAATCGTCAATGATCTCTGGCGGGTGTATACTTCTGCAATAATTGTGAACTCTAAAGCATACCCGGCCGTTTCGCTTGCCCGCCTGTATGCCTTTCTGATGATCGCCTTTCGGTTAAATACTTCCGGCAATGCCGGGTTTAATTTCAATGATCTCATTTCGTTTAATTTCTCAATTAATTCGTCAATGTTCATATTCTGATATTTTTTTGACTGTATTTACAATTTTCTCCGGCCTCATGTCAAGATCAAGCGCCATGTTCGCGGGTTGCATCGCGCGCGTTGGTGGTAATTCCAAATAATACAATATTTTTTTTATTGTTTCTTCGGCGCCATAACAAACCCGCGCCAAATATCCGGCATCATTCAAGTATTGTATAAACTCTTTTTGTTCATCGCTTACGGCTGAACCGGCCCCGCGCTGTCTTTTCACTTCTATATACAATCCGAAATACCCGCCCCGCGCTGACGGCAATTGTAAATCTGGCACACCTTTTATTAATCCCAATTTTTTGGCTTTTACTGCTAAGCCTATCGGCAAACGTACGCCGTTCAAACTTGCATTTAAAAAGCGCAATTCTTTATAATAATTTTTTGATTTTATAACCCAATCAATAACGGTTTCTTGTTCTTCTTCTTCAAGCGGGTATATTATTCTCATGCCTTATTTTATCATATTATTTTTTGGTTTACAATTTAAAAAAATAACGCCGGAAAACTTCCCGGCGTCAAGATGAAGCGTCTTTCATATAGGTTGTTTTTTGTGCCGGCTTACAACCAACCGGGAATTTGATTATATCATCATTGAATAATTTGTCAAAACAATTTTGCCTGTAATGTTATGCCGGCGCTTTTGTCTGTAATGCCGTAATAATACCCGGCAAATATATTTCGGTATTTATAACCTGCTACCAATCCGGCGCTTTTTTTATCTAGCGCAATTCCCAACTCAATGCCTTTATAAATATTTACATTGGCTGAAATGATCGCGTCAATATTGCCGGACCGGTCACACTTTGCGCCTATTCTGAATACTTGCAACCAATCGGTTTTTTTCTCTGTAATAATTGACGTTGTTTTCATTCCTTGCGGTAAATCCTCTTTTATGATCTCATAATTTCCGCTTGGTTTTTCTTGTAGAATTAACGCCCAATTTTCCGGCGGGTTGTCTGGCCGTTCATACGTTCCGTTTATAGTGATCGTTTTCACCGTTGGCATGTTTTTTGTTATGATCTTTTCAATGATCTCGGCCGGTGCTGAATATTTAATAAATACTATTACTGCAAGCGCAATAATTAAGATCATCAAAAACACTTCTTTTATTTTTTGCATATTATTCAACCTGATAATGTCCGTAATCTTTTAACGGCTTGCCGTTTACATCTTGAAATTGGCCCCCCCACGTCAAACCGTATTTTATGCCAATGTCTGCTATTTTTTTCCATGCCTCAAACGGTGCGTTCCAAACCAATATCTGCCTTTTGCCCTCATAGCGAACTATTACAATATCAACGGCCCGGCCGGTACCATGATAAATTGACTTGTTGCTGTTTGTGATCTTGCGCTTGTTTTCTTCTTCTGTTATCGTATGCAACCCGGCGTTTATTCTCGCGGTGTTCACTTCTGCAAGCGGTTTTCTGCCTTGCATATAATATGCTTGTTGCACCGCTTCTGACCGGATTGTTTCAAACGCTATTATTGTTATTCCGTATAACTCCAATGCCTCTTGTTTCATTTTCAAAAACGCTTCGCGCAAATCTGATCTTAATAACTTTATATCATTGCAAATCGCCATTTTTAAAATCTCCTTTCGCTTCTGCAAATTTTTGACCAACTTTTACGCCGGCTGAAAAAATTAAAAAATTAGTTATCAATGCGGTGTTGTCGGTTCCGGCAATAACTGAATACCATGCCAACCCGCTTGCCATTACAAACGCGCCAAACGATAACAAACGCCCCATGCTTAACTCGCCCGGCGCTTCGCTGAAAAATCCCGCTTTCATACGCCTATCAACTCCCCCTTGAAAATCATGCCGTCAAGATCTCCGTTTATATCATCGCTGACGACTTGCAAGTCAATATACATTGTGGCAATGATCGCGCCGTAAATCGTGAAAATCAAATATTGTTTTACTCTGCAATCGCCAATTGCTTCTATGCTTGCCACGTCTGTTATTGAATTTAAAAGCGTTTCAATTTTTTGCGCTATATGATCATGCAATTTCTCAACGATAACGCGCAATACAATGCGGTCCGTTTCTTCTCTTTCAACTTCGGCCAATGCGCCAATTTTTGCCAATGCCGAATTAATACAATCATTGTTCAAGTTTACAATGTGGCGCATGCGGTTATCTGCTGTGCAATCGGTGCTTTTGCAATCGTCAATATGATCTGCAAGCGTTTTCATTTCTTCTTCAAATATTTGCAACGCCCGGCGCAATACGTATCTGAGCGCCAATTGCTTGCCGTAATCTTTAACCTTGAATGTGTCGGCCCGGATAATAAGGCCATCAAGTATTTTAAATACATTATGGAATTTCATTTTCGGCAATTCTGTTTTATTCTCCCGCCTGTTCAACAACCAACGCAATAACAATAACCCCGCGCTTATTACCCCGCCAATGATCGCTAAATAGTACTCTTTCACTTTTATACCTCCGTTGTTTAGTATCCAATTATCCAATATTCAAGGCCGTCTGTCAAGGTGACCGTTGTGCCTGAAACGCTTGAAACGTTTGAACTTTTTGCAATGACCTGGTTAAATGCTGTTATTGTTACTTGCCTCACTATTGCGGTTCCTAGTGCGCCGGTTATCAATTTCAAAACATCACTTGCGTCTTGTACTGTATCGGTAATACTCAACTTTTTAGAATATGTGTTCAACGCATGGCTTGCGCTAACTGTTCCCTTTTGCGCCCTTGTTGTATAATATATATCACCCCATTCGTCCACTTTTGTTCCTAATAATTGAATTTCATTGTCAAGAACAAAATAATCGCCCGTCTCTAAATTCATTAAATACGTTTTAAATGAAACGGTTGTTGCTGATATTGTTTGTGCATATATTTGTGCGTCATTGTTCAATGTTTCAACGATAACGTTTTCTTTCCTATCAATCGGCACTGTTGTCAAACTCCATGTATTTTCTGCCGTCTTCTGAAGAATACCATTCGTTCCGGTTATACCGGCTATCGATGTTAGATCTCCATCAAGGGCTTGATACGTGCTTGTGTGAGTATGTCCGGTCAACGAGAAATCACTAGCATCTTTACCATCCAACTTATCACTTTCCACAGAATAGAATGAACGTCCATCAACAGCGGATATTCTTCCGGATGCGTCAAGCGTAATTACTTCATTATTCCCATCATAATAAATTACCGCTCCCGCACCATCAAAATATCCGATCCTTTTATAACTTGTGCTTACAGATAATTCCGTAACGATTGTGCCATCACACACGAATGTCGCTCCGGATATACTACCACCGGCATATAAATCTTTTCCGGCGACAACTGTCGCTCCGACTGTCAAGGTTGTGGGCTTTGTGAATTTACCATTTGAAACAAGATAAGCATTTACCGTTCCACTTGCGATTCCGGATTGACAAGCACCGATACAAGCATTCAAAGGAAATATCGCACCAT
>CAZIJP010000143.1:0-6667 GCA_964539615.1 uncultured bacterium | reverse complement strand
AACAGATTATCTTGTCATAGGGTCCGGTATCTCCGGATTGCTTACCGGTCTTGAGCTGGCACGTCACGGTCAGGTCATTCTCGTAACAAAAACAAAACCTGTCGAATCAAATACCTATTATGCGCAGGGCGGTATCGCCGCCGTAGTTCATACCGAAGATGACAGTTTCGCCGAACATATCGCCGATACCCTCACAGCCGGCGACGGATTGTGCAATAAACCCGTTGTTGAGACAATAATCACCGAAGCGCCGCATGCCATCGAACTTCTGGAACAGTACGGCGTTGCGTTTGAAAAAACAGACGGCGATTACAAACGTTCCCGTGAAGGCGCACATACAAAACATCGCGTTCTCTATTATAAAGACACGACCGGCCGAGAGATCGAAGAAAAGCTGTATGCGTGTGCGGCAAAACATCCACATATAATCGTTATGAGCAATCACCATGCCGTTGATCTCATCATGGAATACAAATTATCAAAACTTACCTCAAAAAATAAAACGTGCTGGGGCGCTTTCGTTTATGACGTGAAGAACAATGAGGTCATCTCCATCGGGGCAAAAAAAACAGTGATCGCTGCAGGAGGCGCCGGTAAGATATATCTGTATACGTCGAATCCCGACGTTGCCACGGGCGACGGGATCGCGATGGCATATCGTGCCGGCGCATCGGTTGAGAACATGGAATTCATGCAATTCCATCCCACCACGCTGTATCATCCGTATGCGAAGAATTTTCTCATATCCGAAGCAGTGCGCGGCGAAGGCGGGATATTGAAAGATTTCAACGGCCAGCCGTTCATGCACAAATATCATCCTATGAAATCATTGGCCCCGCGGGATGTGGTGGCGCGAGCCATCGACACCGAGATGAAGAAAGAGGGCGTTGACCATTTGTTTGTGGATATCAGCATGAAAAGCGACGATTTCATTCGTGAGCGGTTCCCGAATATTTTACAAAAATGCAAAGAATACAATATAGATATCACCAAAGACATGATACCGGTGGTGCCTGCCGCTCATTACACATGCGGAGGCATACGCGCCGACGTATCGGGGCATACCGAGATCGGGAATTTGTTTGCTGTGGGTGAGTCGGCATGTACCGGCTTTCACGGTGCAAACAGGCTAGCAAGCAATTCACTGCTCGAAGGCGCGGTTATGGCATCGAAAGCGTCTGCAGCTGCCGTTGCCGAATCGAAGGATTCCGTTCTTCCCGAATTGGATGACTGGCAGAGCCCTACAACGCCGCGGCATGAGAACGTCATCATCAATCACAACTGGGATGAGCTCAGGCGGACCATGTGGAACTTCGTGGGTATCGTGCGTTCCGATAAACGTCTTCAGGCCGCCATGCGCAGAATAGACATGATCGAAGAAGAGATCCGCGAGTTCTATTATGAGAACCCGTTATCGATAAACCTTTTAGAAATGCGCAATATCATCATAAACGCTAAAATAACCGTGCGTGCGGCATTATGGCGCAAAGAATCACGAGGCATTCACTATACGCTTGATTATCCGGAAAAAGATCCTCATTTCGCAGACAAAAATTCATCATTCACAAAAAAGGATAAAACATGAAAACACTGTTTTTGCTTATCACAGCGGTATTTTTTCTTTCGTCGTGTACCTATACTCTAAAATCAAAGCGTTTTGAGAACATAAAAAATGTCCATATAACACAGGTTGCCAACGCGACGAACGATTATACGCTTCCGCAGATCATGACCGATGCGCTTATGAAGGCGTTTCAGCGTGATAATAATTATACCGTGACCCGAGACGAAGCTATTTCTGACGCGGTCTTGACAGTTAATATCCTGACCTATGAGCGCAAGACCCTTTCCAATGATTCAAGCGGTTCGCCGACATCGTTTAAAATTTCACTCCGCATTGCCTATACCTTTACGGCGGTTCTTGAGAAAAAAGAACTTGATGCCGATGCCGATTATATCTATGAGCTTGTCTATAAAACAGAATCGTTGGTTTCAGATGATGATATAAAACGCGATATTATAGCAAAATTGGCCGATGAACTCAAAATGCAGATCACCGAGGGATTTTGATGGCTCACGACGATCTGTCTTTTCTTACGGAAAAAATTGCCAAGCGTAAACTCGGCGGCGTTACGTTAGTGATCGCCGAAAGTCCGTATTACTACAATCGTATAAAAAAGGCCGCTCATGAAGGCTGGGGCGAAGAAGTGGATGTATATCATGCGGAAGACACGAAGGCAGAAGTGATCCGTCAGGCCATGGAATCGGCAGATATGTTCTCCGACGGCAGGCTCATCATTCTTAAACATGCCGAAAACATCGATAAACCTGCCGAACTTGCAGGCGTTGTGGCCAATGCGCAATCATTATCAAACTGTCTGCTCTTGATCGCGTTCGATCAGCAGAAAATGTCCTCAAAGATGAAAAAGGGTAAAAAGGGCGATGACAAAGGCTCTCCCCTTGCACAGATATCACCCGACAACATCTTCCATCTCAAACGTATTTACGCAAACAAACTTCCCGAGCTGATACGGTCTTACGCAGCCGAGAACGGCACGGCAATCGAGGAAGACGCACTACGCCGCCTGATCGCCAAAAACGAGGATAATACCGATATACTGTTTCAGGAGATCGACAAACTGCTCACCTTCACCGGCGGAAAAAAAAGTATCACCGCAGCTGATGTGGAAAAATTCGACGGTAATTACGGTGGGATCACCGCATACGACATCATGGCGGAGCTGCGGATGAAAAAGAAAGAAAAATGCCTTGAGAAGCTTGTTGCCTTTTTGAATAATGCAGGCAGCGGAGAAGCCTTATCGCTTATTGCGATGATCTATAGGGAAATGAACATCATCGCGCGTATACGCCTCAATGCCCAGGCCTCCGATGATGAGGCCGCACGTATGGTGGGTATGCATCCGTTTATTTTCAAGCAGGGCAATTATCGCCAGGCAAGCCGTTTGCTTGAACCCAAAGCGGTCCGTAGCGTTTTAATCACGTTGGCAGATGCCGATAAACGACTCAAATCGTCCGATGATCCGTTTTTGGTCATATATGACCTGGTCGCACCGTTGTGGGCATAGTTCGATCCATTTAAAACCGTATCTATAAATATATATCTTGAATAAAAAAGCAATGTAAACAATAAGTTACGACGACTGAAGAACCATATCGTTCAGGCGTGTTATTGAATTTCATTTTAACGTGTGCAGACGAATGAGTTTTTACCTCTAAAATTACCTTGCAATAAAGTTCGCTCTGTATATAATACGTCGTAAAGGGAGTGAATATGAAAAAGATCACAGTCATGATAGTCCCGCCTGAGACAACGAAAGTTATCAAATTTCAACTCAGCATGAAATTATATTATTCCTTGATAGTAGTATTGGGCGTTGTGGCAATATATTCGGTTATATTGATCTTTACATTCGGTTATTACATGTATACATTCAAGGAAAAAGAACTGTTGAAAAAACGTTACAAGCTTCTTGTCGAAGAACGCGAGACCGATAAAAAACGCCTCGGCAAAATGCAAAAGGAACTCTTTGAGATGGAGACCATGATCAATAAGATCTCCGTCATCATTGGTACCGACGTACAGTACAAGACCGAGCCGATACCTCCTTCGGAAGATCAGGACACATCCGATGTTCGCTGGGTCGGCGATCAGCTGAAAGAGTACAGCTATATTACGCGTAATAATTTTCTAAGAATATCAGCTCCGAAGTTAAGTCCGGTAAGCGGATGGATCTCAGCACATTTCGGTCCATTGAAATCACCATACACAGGCGAAGGAACGTTCCACACAGGCCTTGATATCATGGCGCCGGAAGGGCGAAAAGTGCGATCGGTGGTTGACGGTATCGTTATCGCCATCAAAGATGATGATGTTTTAGGGAAAACGCTGATCATTTATAACCGTTGGGGTTTCGGCATTATCTATGGTCATTTAAAGCGGGTATTTAAAACGAATATCGATCCGAACGGTTTGGTCTCCGAACGCGAATTAAAGGTCGGGGATGTTGTTGCAATGGGTGAATATGTGGCTGAGGTAGGCATGACCGGTAAGACCACCGGGCCACACCTGCATTATCAACTGGAACTTCTACATGTGCCGATCGATCCGGAAATGTTTGGTATGGAAATCAGCGATAAGGGATTATTGAAATAATTATCATCAGGAGGGATTCATTATGAACGAACGAGGCTTTGACATGAACACTATCCTTGGCGAAGGCTCTCAATATGACGGCACGTTGGTTGTGCGCGGCAGTCTTCGTGTAGACGGCGAATTTAAAGGCGCTATCACCGCGGATTCCATCGTTATCGGCAAAAATGCACGCGTAACCGCCAATATCAGTTCTCAGCAAGTGGTGATCGGCGGTCATCTCGAAGGCAATATCAGTTCAGCTAAGAACATCAAACTGCAGAATACCTCCAAAGTTATCGGCGATGTGGAGACGGAACGCCTCTCTATCGAAGAAGGTGCCACTCTGCAGGGCAGATGCACGATGAAGATCAAATGACCTCATGCAGGAAAACTTAAAATATTACAATCATATACTGCCGATAGCAATATCGGTAGTTCTTTCATTAGGGATATTTATGTATCTCGGTGTCTGGCTTGATAATAAGTATTACGGCAAAACAGGGATCTTCACCGTTGCCGGGATCGTTATGGGGCTTATCTCCGCCGGTTATAATTCGTGGCGTTTTGTTCATAAATTACTAAAAGATATGGAAAAAGAAGACGCTGATCGAAAAAAATCCTCTTGATTATTGTGCACTTTTACGATATGATGCTGTTGGCATAAGGAGTGGGGAATGAATTATTCTATGTTCAAATTACTTCTCGGCAGGATCCTCATTCTGGTTATTATCACTATTTCGTTTGTTCTATATGTTACCGTCGATCATTCAGCCGGCGCCGGATTTGCCGCGGGAAGCATAGCGATGTTGCTGAATTGGCGTTTATTAGCATATCAAAATGAAAAGATCATCAAAGAAAATAAAAAACCTTCCTTTGCATATGCGTTTTATTTTTTACGCCTTTCAATACTCTTTATTATCGGATTTGCTTCATTTGTGTATTTAAAACCAAATGGCGGGTATCTCGCGATGGCCGGTATTGTATTTGCTACCCTGTTTGCATTGGTTTTTGCGTTGTTGACCACAAAAAAAGAGGACGGATCACATGCATAATGTCGGAGTAATTAAGACGTATACATTTGAACTCTTCGGTTACCTGTTTACATTTAATCCTCAAACGGTGATAATGACGATTATCATCATGATATTGATGTTTTCGTTGTTTTTACTCTTAACACGTAAGGTTCAGAAAGTCCCCGGAAGAGGGCAAATGTTTGCCGAATTAATTATTGGTATGTTTGATGACCTTACTAAATCCTCAATGGGACATGACCACAGAAAATATTTTCCCATTATAATGTCGATTTTCCTGTTTGTTCTCTTTTCTAACTGGATAGGTGTCATTCCCAATATACTCGGTGTGGTATCGGTAAAAAACAATCCGATAGAATTTACATTGAATGATTTCAAAGGCAACGATCCTCAGGTATTATTGGACGCTATTAAAAAAGACGCTTATGCCGTTTCATTTGAAGAACGTATGAGTAGCGTTGAATCTCTCAATGCCATGCTTGAAACGCCGTTATTGCATGAAGCATGGTCAAGAAAACACCCCGATATTGCTCAAGATAAAAAAATTCAAAAAATGGCCGATCTGATACAAAATTACCAGACGATGAAATTTGACGCCCTCAGTAGTTTTCAAAAAGAGCACATCAAAGAGATCAACAGGTTAATACTTGAAAAAACGTATCCTGCTAACTGCCCGCAACATTCAGCGGGTCTGAAATGGCTGGCTTCGGTTCAAGAATTTGAATTTTCAGAACCGACAAAAGACCTCAACACTACGATGGGCCTGGCTTTTGTGGTTTTTCTGATTACCCACGCTTCCGGAATATTGTATAAGGGACTTTTTCATTATCTTAAAGAATTCACCCAGCCGATACCGGCGTTACTCCCGTTGAATATCATCGGTGAATTAGGGAAATTCGTTTCTCTTTTCTTCCGTCTGTTTGGCAATATCTTTGGCGGCGGTGTAATAGTCCTTGTAGGGTATACCATGTTAACAAAAGGTTTAATGTCGATCTCATTGGTATTTCTCGGGCCGGTATTTATCGGATATTTCGGGTTGTTTGCAGGTCTTATCCAGGCATTTGTATTTACAATGCTGTCGATGACATTCATCGCCGGTGCAAAAAACTGATAAGGAGTCATTCATGACTTTAGATTGGGCTGTATACGCTCAGATGCTAGGTGCGGGGATCGCCATGGGATTCGGTGCAATAGGTGCAGGAATCGGCGAAGGTTTTGCCGCCGGAAAGGCTGCTGAAGCCGTTACCCGCCAACCGGGCACTTCCGATAAGATACTGAAAACAATGCTTATCGGTCAAGCCGTATCCGAATCATCCGGTATTTATGCGCTGGTTGTGTCATTATTACTTATTTTCGCCGATCCGAGCGCTTCTCATAGTATCGTTCATGCTGCGGCTTATTTGGGTGCAGGAATTTCTATGGGTTTCGGAGCTTTCGGCCCTTCATTCGGCATAGGTTTTGCCGGCGGAATGGCTGTAGAAGC
>CAZIJP010000142.1:0-6736 GCA_964539615.1 uncultured bacterium | reverse complement strand
AGCCAATAGGAAAATGTTCCTATTCGTTAAAACAGGACGTTCTACCCATAGATTTACCGATTTAATACCCCTACAATCCATCAAGCGAATAGAACGGAAAACACGGTTCACTCAAAGGAGGATTCTATGGAACTCACCATTAAGAATGTATCAAAAACGTATGCAAACGGTACAGAGGCATTAAAGGATATCAATCTGACCATTTCACACGGATTATTCGGTTTATTAGGCCCCAACGGTGCAGGCAAATCAACCCTGATGCGTACCATTGCAACATTGCAGGAACAGGATAGCGGCGATATTATCTTTAACGGTACAGATGTAAAAAAGGAAAAAATGACCATTCGGAAATGCCTCGGGTTCCTGCCTCAGGATTTCGGCATTTACCCGGAAATGAGCGCAGAAGCCATGCTGCATCACATCGGCATATTGAAAGGACTCATTGATGCGAAAAAACGGAAAAACAATGTCCTTGAAATGCTGGACAGAACAAACTTGCTGCATCATAAGGATAAAAAACTCGGCACATTTTCAGGCGGTATGAAACAGCGTTTCGGCATAGCGCAGGCCTTGCTCGGTAACCCGCAGCTCGTGATCGTTGACGAACCCACAGCCGGTCTTGACCCTGAAGAACGCACACGGTTTTTAAACATTCTCAGCGATATTAGTGATTCGATCATTGTTATACTGTCAACCCATATCGTTGAAGACGTGGAACAACTGTGTTCAAACATGGCAGTAATTCATAACGGAAAAATTGCGGTGTCATCACGACCAAAGGATGCCGTCGAATCTATTTCGGGGAAAATTTGGCAAAAGTTGATTAATAAAAACGAATTACCAATATACGATGAACACTATACGGTGCTACACACCTCGCTTCTTGAGGGAAAAATACTGCTTCATATCTTTGCAGAAAGCGATCCTGCAACCGGTTTTGAGACCATTAGGCCAACTCTGAAAGATGTCTATTTCACTTCGGTAAAACCAATCCCCGGTTTTACAATATAGGAGGTCATCATGACACAAGCATTGCTTCGACGCCTTCTTCATGAACGTTTCCGACAATTTTCAACCTATATATTGTTTTTACTATTTTTTTCTTTATCGCTGACGAGTTTCCTCTTGGCATATCATAAAGGTGGCCCGCTGTATAAGTCGCTCAATGCCGGTATGAACGACGTACACGTAAATGCGCCTTTTATCGTGTATTATTTGACCGCAACAGTTTTCCAGTTTTGCATTCTCATAACAGCATATTTTTTTGGTCGGCAGGGATTACGTGATTTTCAACAGAACACGTATCAGTTTGTTTTTGCCGCACCCGTAAAGAAATCGACGTATATATCCGCACATCTTATTGCAGAAACGGTCCGTATGCTGTTCATTTATTCAGGCATTGGGCTAGGAGCATGGATGGCCGCATCGTTTCATTCAAACTCGCCGATCACAGCCCACGTCCCGGGAAGCATACTGTTGCCGTATCTAACTAATATTATTCCTAATTTACTGTTATTCGGTTCATTATCGTACCTTCTCACACTCTATACTCGTAAAATATACCCTGTGTATGTCATCACTGCTGCAAGCGTGATACTGAAAATATTCACCGGCATCACTACTCGTCTTGAATCTTCTGTAGCATCGTTGTTTTTAGATCCGTTTGGTATCGCCGCTTTAAATTCCGTTTTGAAAACATGGTCCGTAACGGAAAAAAATACTCTCTTGATAGCCCTTCAAAACGAAATAGTGATCAACCGCATCTTCTGGCTTTTAATAACAGGCGTGTTCGCATACGTGATACTAAAAAAAATTAAACTCGCCTGCATAGACACATTTTCACAAAAAACGAGTACATCCGCTATCATTCATTTCACATCTGTAGAATCGAAAAAAGACTTTTCATTATCAGCATTTTGGTATTCCGTGGTGCGGATTGCATGGCAAGATTTTATTTCCCTGTGTAAAAACAGATTCTTTATCATGATCGTTTCACTCGCCGTGCTTATGTTGCTTATCGTTGGTTTTCAGTATGTCGGTATCGTACGAAACACACAGACATACCCCGTAACCTATGAAATGCTAAAAATCTCGGAAAATATTTTCCTCCTCTTTGTTTTCATGATCATCGCATTTACTTCCGCCGAGTCCGTCTGGCGTGATCGGGATATCAAAACGAGCAATATTATCGATTCTCTTCCGGTCAACAATACCGCTTGGATGCTTGGAAAAATCACATCGGTCTCTTTGGTCGTATTTAGTCTGATGTCGGTGATCATGATCATGGGGATCATTATTCAAACGCTGCACGGTTATTTTCGCTACGACTTCGGGCAGTATGTGACAACGCTTTTTGTTATACGGTGGGTTCAATTTTCACTGATCGCCGTAATGAGTGTCACGCTTCAGGTACTCGCACCGAAAAAATATATCGGCTATATAATGGTTATACTTTTTTTTGCCATGCAGGATGTTGCTTATGACCTCATTTCCCAACATAATCTTGCAGGGTTCGCCAACATCATACCAATCGTCCATTCCGACATGAACGGTTTTGATGTGTATCTCAAACGCGCGTTGATGTTTAACGGGTACTGGACAGGAGTTGCCGTCCTCATCGTAATTCTCGGAATTGGATTCTGGAAAAACGGGTATGCATTCACATTGCGAGACAGGATCTATTCGTTTGCAACACGGATGAACAACTATGTTGCTATAGGTGCAGTTGTAGGAATTACATTCATTGCCGCATTCGGCAGTACGGCGTATTACACGACGACACACACCAATACCTTTATCTCAGACAAACAATTTGACCGCCAATCCGCCGAATACGAAATAAAATACAAAAGCTACGATTCCGCACTACATCCGAAAGTGACCGCTGTTGTCATTCAAGCTGAATTATATCCGTCAAAACGCTTCTGCAAGATTAACGGAATACTGTCACTGGAAAATAAAACAGAACAACCTCTATCGGAGATATATCTCGAAATTCCCGAAGGCGCGAAAAACGTTTCCATAATCTTGTCTTCTTCCGCTCAATTGCTTATTGACGACACAACATACGGAATCAGGTTGTATAGGCTGACAACTCCGCTGCTGCCACATGATAAACTTACTGTCGATTGTACGCTTACACGTGATAACTATGGTATAGAAAACGAAGGTTCCGACAGAGATATAATTCCAAACGGTTCATTTCTCTATTACAAAGACATCATCCCCGGTATCGGATATGATGCAAATCGGACAAAAGAAATAACCGATCCGCAAAAACGAATTGAGTTCGGACTATCTCCTCGCAAAGAATATAGCAACTCAACGGACATTGCACGATCTCAAGCTATGATTTCCAAAGACGGAGATTACGTAGCATTGGAAATCACCGTCAGCACAGAAGCAGAGCAAACCGCTCTTGCTCCCGGGTTTTGCAAGAAGCAATGGAATGAAAACGGCCGTGTGTATGCAACATATAGTTCCGATGTCTTAGTTTTGAAATATTTTGCGATCCTTTCAGGTCGTTATGCGGTCGCAAAAGATTCATGGGGATCCATACCGATAGAGATATATTACCACCCGAATCACAGTTATAATATCGATATCATGATAAAATCGGCTAAAGATACCCTTGCTTATTGTACGTCAAATTTTTCACCGTATCCGTATAAAAAAATCCAGATCATTGAATTTCCCCGTTACCAGATATATGCGGAAGCATTTCCTGGTATGATACCGATATCCGAAGGATTCGGTTTTATCGCACGTTTTAAGCCGAACACAGTTGAATATGCCTACAGAACCATTGCTCATGAAATCGGTCATCAATGGTGGGCACATATTGTCACAAGCGCATTTTACCCGGGGCATCAGATGCTTACTGAAATGGCAGCACAGTATACCGCAGTAACGATGATGAAAAAACACTATTCACTACAAGCTTTCGATACTGTAATTCGAAACAGTGTTAAAGAATATTTCAAAGGCAGAAGACATGCTACTGAATATGAACCGCCGATGCTCAAAACGGTTCCCGAACACCCGTATGTGCATTACGATAAAGCTATTGTGATTATGAACGCCCTGCAGGAATACATCGGCGAAGAAAACTGTACCAAAGCATACCGAAACTACTGTACGAAATTCGCTTCAACGGCTCCGCCGTTCGCTCTTTCAAGTGATTTATACGACGAATTTAAAAAAGTTACGCCGAATGAATACGCATACCTTCTCAATGAGTGGTTTGCTACCGTAACATTGTATTCCGTGGTTGCGAAAAATGCGTCTTACGATGTTATTGACGATAACCATTATTTGGTGACGATTTCATATTCTTTGGAAAAAGTATCATTATTGGAAACCGGTGAAAGCACCCGACTTGAAACCGATACTCACGTGCAGATATCGATTTACGATAACAACGGGAAAGAATATAAAATGATCAAACTCTTGAAAAATAACACCGGGACAATAGAAATTCCTGTCGATTTCAAGCCCGAATCTGCCGGGCTCAATACTCATTATCTCCTTATTGAAAAAGACTATAACGATAATACGGTTAAATGCATTAAATCAGATAAAAATATTCCCATTTAATATTTTGAAATTATACCAGAATAATACATCCCCTCCTCATCAATAATGAAGAGGGGATGCTGACACAATGATCACTTCGTGGAACTGAAAAGTATACGATCTCCATTGCCAACAGGCAAAAAATACGGTGTTTTTATCTTTTTTTCTTTCACTGACGTAATAAATGGTTCAAAAGATGCAGGATTACCGTGCATCGGCACGATCAAAGCCGGATTCAATTTATTGATCGTATAGAAATCACCGATCTTCACCGCTTCCACATCACCGAAATTACATCCCGTAACCGGCAAGAATGCGATATCGATCTTTTTATTGAGCGAAGCAATAAAATCGATCTCCGGACAATAATTACCACTCAGGTCACGATTGCGGTTTGCATGATCGCCCGAATGGAACAAAACCACGCCGTCAGCTTCTGCCACGAATCCTACGCCAGAATCATTTGAAAATATTGCCGTAACAATGATATTGCCAATATTTTTTGTTTCTCTCGGTAAGATTTTTGTATATGGCACTTTTGCATTCGGATCATCAAAGCCGAACACATACGTGATATTTTTAACAACATCTTTCCATGAATTGATAACTTGCGAGTAATGGTCTCCATGGGAGTGTGACACAAAAACAGTAACAGTGAGATCTTTTAATTCTTCAGGATTTATCCCGCCGTTATACAATGATTTCAGGTCAGCTCCGCGTTCTCCCTCGTTGTAATCAAATATCATAAGGTTGCTCTTGGTTTTAACAGCCCACCCGCTGTGCCCTAAAAACCAGACAACCGCGTCGCCGTTATTGAGAATATGCTTTACTATTTTTTCTTTCTTTTTATCACGATCGTTCGTTTTCGATTTATACGTAACGAGCGTTGATTTGACCGCTTCATTGTTAAAATAGTCGGCGTAGTAATAAGGAGTATGCTTTGTGTTGTCCTTCACGGTAACATCGCTGCCGTTTTGCAGTAATAACGCGACAATATCTCCATAACCTTTCGCAGATGCTATATGCAATGGTGTTTGGCCTATGTTGTTTTTCACATTCACGTTAACCCTTTTTTCAAGCAGCTGTTTTATGTTCTCAATATTCCCGCGTTCTACGGCAATGTGAAGCGGTGTATTCATTTGATTGTTTACGGTATCGGTTTTCATACCGTGGTCGATCAGAACCTTAACGATATCCGGTTTGTCACGGATGATAGCATTTACCAATGCGGTATCTCCAAGGGTGTCAACGGCATTGATATCTGCGCCTTTTTCAAGCAGATAGTTCGTTAATTCAACATTAGTAAGCGCTGCCATATGAAGCGGAATTCGTACGTTTGTAGTGCAAGTCGTCCCGTCTTTACAAATACCCGGATTGATCGCGGCACCGCGGTCGATAAGCAATTTCACGGTATTTATTTTGTTATCCATGATCGCCATCGCCAATACCGATTCGTTATTTGAGTTAACGGCATTCACATCAGCGCCGTTATCAAGTAAAAATGCTGCCATATCAATAGGACCGTAAGCTGCAATAAAATGTAACATCGTATTATTATCAGGGCCGAATTTTTCATTTACAGAAATACCGTTTGATAAATAATATGCCAATATATCTTTTTTGCTCCAAAAACCTGAGGTTACTGCTGGGATCATATTCCAAATATCTAAAGCACGGATATCAAAACCTTTAGCGATCAAATATTTTACCATTTCAACACTGCCGGTAGAAGCAATATGCAGCATTGTGTTGCCCGTCGAATCCTTAGCCTGAGGATCAAGACCTTTTGATGCAATAAATTCATACATCGCTACGCTTCCGCTTCCGGCGGCATAATGAAGCAATGTCATTTGAGTAGTTGAAAGTTGATCATATTTTTCACCCTTGGCAATTAATAGCTCAACAAGGGGAATATTCCCGCTGTCTACGGCATATTGTATCGGATACAAACTGCTACCGTTCATTTCATGGGCCACTGCTCCCTTTTGAAGCAATAATTCGGTCATTTCCAATTTTCCGAACATAGTAGTATAATGAATCGGTTTACTTCGTCGTGACGTTGGAACATTCACATCCGCGCCCAGATCGATCAATAATTTGAATACAGGAAAACCGCTGTATTGAGCAGATACATGGAGCACAGATTCAGTGCGTTGATTTT
>CAZIJP010000141.1:0-6807 GCA_964539615.1 uncultured bacterium | reverse complement strand
ATCATAATCACAAACTGCACCTACGACGGCTTGATCTATGATGTTGAATTTGTGGTCAAAGAAGCGCATAAACGGAACATTAAGGTCATTATTGATGAGGCATGGTTTGGTTATGCCAATTTCCACCCGTTCTTTTACCCGAGCGCTATGGCAGCCGGTGCCGATTATTCAACACAATCAACGCATAAAGTGATGAGCGCATTCAGTCAGGCCTCAATGATCCACGTGAACGATCCGGACTTTGATAATCTTGAAGAATTTTTCATGGAAAACTTTCTTATGTATACTTCAACATCGCCTTCGTATCCGCTGATCGCATCGCTAGATATCTCACGTAAACAAATGGTGATGGAAGGTTACTCATTATTATCCAAGGCGCTTGATCTGGCGGAAGACCTGCGTAACGGCGTCAACTCCTTGCCTGATTTTCAAACATTGGAATTGGAAGATCTTATCGCGGATGAAATAAAAAAAGATACTGTGCGGCTTGATCGTACAAAAGTGACGATCGATATTTCGAAGTGCGGTTATACCAACAAAGAGTTGGAACACATGCTCAACATGGAATACGGCATTCAAATAGAAAAATCTACATTCAATACGATAACGGTGCTGATAACTATCGGTACGACCCGTTCAAAAGTTAACCGCTTGTTCCTGGCTCTTGAAGCTTTTTCGCGCCGTAAACAAGGCGAGATCAAAGCGCGCGAGGAGGAAGAGATCCGCATGGTGTTGTCGCCTATTCACTATCTGCCTCGCGCGGCGTTCTATTGCGACGGAGAGAGCGTGCATATCCGCAAATCTGAAAATCGTATATCGACGGGTATGATCGTGCCCTACCCGCCGGGAATACCCATATTGGTGCCGGGACAGATCGTGTCGCGCGAGATCATTGATTATTTATTGTTGCTCTATGAAAAAGGCGTTGAAATACACGGTATGGAAGACGGTTTTATAAAAGTGGCCACTCCTTCGGAAGAAGCGTCGATGGCTGCGCGAGGAACAAAACTCGTTTAACGTTACACAGCCTAGAAAGCGTCGTGTTCGAAAACGTTCACCGGGAGTTTTTTTATGGACGGCTCATTGGTACAAAATACTCATTACGGTTTTTTATCATTGATCCCTACGGTCATTACACTGGCAGTTGCCTATTTTACCAAACGAGTGTGGCTTGCCTTGTTTTTGGGAATTTTCAGCGGGGCGGCCGTATATTCGTTCTCTTGGCATGGGCTTGTACGGTTCGGAGAATATATCTATATCAGCGTGACCGATATTGAGCGGTTGAAGATCGCCTTTTTCGTGATCATGGTGGCCGGGCTTTTAGAGATCATCTCGCGCACCGGAGCAAATATTAAATTCGGCGAATATATGGGCGATCTGTTAAAAACGCGTCGCAAAACTCGTATCACCGCATGGTTTACCGGTGTATTATTATTTTTTGATGATTATGCAAACTTGTTGATCACCGGCGCATCACTTCGTCCCGTTACCGATAAACATAAGATATCACCCGCCATGCTCGGGTATATTGCTGATGCAGTGGCGATCATTGCATCGATCAGTTTTGTCTCAACCTGGGCTGCCTTTGAAATGTCGCTTTTGCCCGAGAATGCCGGACAGTCCCGTTCAGCATTATTTCTTTCATCGCTTCCGTATCATCTATATACGTATATGTCCATCGGTTTGGCTTTTCTTGTGGCATTCACGGGGAAATGGTTCTCATACAATCTTGATAACGGGTCAGGCATCGTTGTAAAAAAACATGCCATCTACGACGAAGCAAAAGCACGTCGACGAGACATCGTTATTCCTATTGTTGTGTTGATCGGATCATCTTTTTTAGGAATACTGATATGGGGATGGTTTGCAACACCAGCCGAAGAACGCGGAAGCCTTGCAAATATTCTTGGTAATGCGCCTGCCATAACCGTGCTTAATCTTGCTGTCATTATCGCGTTTATTGTTTTGATCATTACATTACGGAAAGATAATGTGCTCAGTATCCGTGAGATACGAACATCGTTTACCTTGCGCATGCGGCATATGGCCGGCACGGCTTTGATCATATTATTGGCTAAGGGCCTTGAATTGTGTGCGAGTGACCTTGGTACGGGAAAATTTATTTCCGGTATGATCGGGTCACATTTGCCGCCGTTATTCATTCCCGCATTGATGTTTCTTGTGGCGGGTTTATCAACGGTCGTGACTGGATTCAGCTGGAGCTCGATGGTGCTTATCATGCCGATCGCGTTACAGATGGCGCATGAATCACCCGTGCATGCATCGATGATCGCGGCGGCCAGTATCGGTGCCGTTATATCCGGTTCAGTTGCCGGAGCGCAATTGGTACCGTATTCCGATACATCCATCATGACATCGGCAGCGTGCGGCCTGCAACCGGTATATCATGTGAAAACACAAGCGATTCAGATCATAACGGCATGGGTAAGCGCATTTTCCGGTTTTATTTTGTTTGGGTTCGGCTTGCCATGGTGGTTGGCGGTGTGTATCGTGTTTGGAGTGATGTCGGCTGTACATTGGTTCTTTGCCGGTGAGAGCGTGTATCCGATAAAGCATTAAAACCCTATGTTGAAAAAATATAATCGTCATTCAATTCGATTACAAGAGTGTGATTATTCGCACTTGGGAGCGTATTTTATTACGATCTACGCGATAAATTGGGAATCGTTGATAGGAGATGTCAGCGAAGGAGAGCCTTTTCAAACGATATTGAGGCATTTGTTGATGCAATTTGTCGATCATGTTTGCATAAACGAGTTACCGTAATCTTGATTATTATGGTATCATTCACAATTACATGTATAAGGAGCAAGACATGAAGACCGATCAACACATTCATTCTCGATTCAGCTGTGATTCATCGATTGATCCGGAGGAATTGGTTGTCAAAGCGCTTGACAATAATTATAGGGCCATAGCATTTACCGATCATTACGACCTGCACCCTATAGATCGGAGCAAAAACGGTTTGCCGGATATGAAAGCGTTTCGAACAACTGTCACTTCTCTGCGCGAGAAACATGATAAGCGTTTGTCGATCACATGCGGGATCGAGTTCAGCGAGCCGCATCGATATCCCGATGAACTTGCGGCATTGATCCGAGATCATGCGCCTGATGTGCTCATAGCTTCGCTGCATCGCATGCCTGATACGCGGGAGATATCGGTGGCGCCGATGTTGCCGTTGACCGATGACGATCTGCGATCATATTATACTGAAAATTTAGCCATGGTTCAGATACCCGGTGTGACCATACTGGGGCATCTCGGAATATTTGAACGCTATGGTTCTGTTTTACGAAATAAACGGCCATTTCTTGCTGTCATTGACGAAATATTTGACACATTGATCGCGCGGGAAATCGCTCTTGAAGTAAATTACTCCGGTCTTCGCAAACCTATCAAAAGCATTATACCCGAACCGGCTTTACTGCAGCGGTATTACGAACGCGGTGGACGATTGCTGACGATCGGCTCGGACGCACATCAGATCAATGACTTTAATGTTCCTTATGAAGAGGCAGTAAGGATCGTTCGTTCCTGCGGGTTCAGCGAGTGTTATTACTTCGATAAAAAATGGATCGCGGTTCCGCTGTGAAATATTCTGTAGTGATGTTCGATCTGGACGGTACGCTTACCGATCCGAAAGAGGGGATAACACGGTCAGTTCAATACGCCCTCGAAAAATGCGGTATTTCAGTCAGCAACCGCGATGACCTTATTCCGTTCATCGGTCCGCCGTTGAAAGATTCGTTCCGATCTTTTTATTCGATGAGCGATGAAGAAGCTGTGAAGGCAGTGGCATATTATCGTGAGTATTTCGGCGTGACGGGACTGTATGAAAACAGAGTGTACCCGGGAATACGGGAACTACTCGCCGAACTGACCTTTCAGGGGTGTATCAATCTTGTCGTTACATCAAAACCAACCGTATATGCGCAGAAGATCATAGCGTATTTCGATCTGTGCGGTTATTTTGACGCCGTTATCGGAAGCAACATGGACCTAACAATGACCGACAAAAGCGATCTGGTGGCGAGTGCTCGTTCACAGTATCCGGATATTCCCATTGAACAGTTCGTGATGATCGGCGATCGTATGCATGATATTATCGGAGCACGCAAGAACAACATTGCCTCGATAGGCGTATTGTGGGGTTACGGCGGCGTACAGGAATTGATCGAATCACGGTCTGATCATTTCGCAGAAGACATTTCTGTTCTTCAAAAATTGCTATCCTCATAAATCCCGGTAAGTAATGGCCACTTGACAGGGTAATTAATCGTCTGTATACTTTCTACGTAACATGTTGTAATAAATACAGTTACTTCGTAAATGGGGTAATTGTTTGTGCCGCTGAAAGGAAAATTGATGGCTAAATTCAAACATCATGACCTGAAACTTCTTATTCCTTCCTATGACTCAAAGCTTACCGATATGGTGATCGAATTGGATTATTTGCGTAAGAAGACCTTTGTCGGAACTACACATCCTGATGTTTTCACGCAATTGAAAGATATCTTCCATATGATGGAAAGTATCGGTTCAGCACGTATTGAAGGCAATCGCACAACGATTGCCGAGTATATAGAATTCAAGATGGACCATGAGTCAACGGTGAGCCAAAGCGTTCAGGAGATCCTTAATATGGAGCGGGCGATAAAATATGTGGATGATGTGATCGATACAACACCGATCAATGATGAGCTGATCCATGCGTTGCACGGGATGACCGTTACCGGGCTAACAGCACCGCCGTACGGCGAAGGTGATGTCACACCCGGTAAATATCGCGACCATAATGTGTCCATCACGCATGCCACACACAAGCCGTGCGCATTTGGTACGATACCGGGATATATGCAGGAATTGTTTCAGTTTATCAATGAGCAGCATCCTCCCAAATATGACCTGATAAAAACAGCTATCGCGCACCACCGCTTTGCCTGGATACATCCGTACGGCAACGGCAACGGGCGTACGGTGCGTTTATTTACCTACGCGATGTTGGTCAAGCAAAATTTCAATATCAAACAAACGCATATACTTAATCCGACCGCGGTTTTCTGTAACAACCGCATAAAGTATTATGAATATCTCTCAAAAGCGGATGCTGGTACACCTGTCGGCATACAGGCATGGTGTGAATATGTCCTTGACGGTCTTCGCGATGAATTGACCAAGATCGATCAGCTGCTAGAATATGATTTTCTAAAACGTATGATACTTCTGCCCGCCGTTGAATATGCCTTACAGCAGCGTACAATCACCGAAAATGAAGCTAAGGTTTTAAAAAAAGTTGTTGAAGTGCAGGAATTACTTGCGCATCATCTGAAAGATGTTTTTCCGAAAAAGAATGCGCCGAAAATATCCAAGCTCATCGCCGACCTTAAAGCAAAGAATATGCTCAGGCCGATCACCGGCAGCGTTCGTAAGTATGTGCTGTCGTTCGATAACAGTTTCCTTTTACGCGGCATTATCAGGATGTTGGATAAAAAGGGTTTTTTGCCTAATATGTAACATCATTCTCAGCGGCATGTGTGAATTTCACCGTTAGCAGTGAACAGATAAGGAAAATACATGAAAAAAATGACTAAAGGTTTTAAAATCAGATTGTTTGTTTATGGAGTTTTGTTCGTGACTGCGTTGATATTTCTTATACCGCCGTTTTTAAAAGCAACGGTTTTATTTCGCGCTTATGAGTATTTTAAAGCGGAAAAATATACGGAGGCATATTTGCGGTTCAGAATAATGGGACATCTTGGAAATATGAACGCACAATTTTATCTCGGGTATATGCTTTCAAAGGGTTTAGGTGTTGAGCGGAACGATACGGAAGCAGTAAATTGGTATAAAAAAGCGGCAAAAAAGGGCGACACGGAAGCGCAGTATAATTTGGGTTTCCTGTTTTCGCGGGAGGATTCTTCGGTATTTGATTACAATGAATCTTACCGATGGTACATAATGGCGGCAGACAAGGGAATGGCTGATGCTCAAGTTCGCGTCGGCGTATTGCTGATGGAAGGGAAATGCGGAGAAAAAAACTTTGTCGACGCCGAAGGCTGGCTATTAAAAGCAGCGCAACAAGGGAGCGCATGGGCATATTTTTACCTCGGCTTGCTCTATCTCAATGATGAATATCCCAATAAAGATGCCGCAACTGCGCTCAAATGGTATAAAAAAGCCGCCGAAAAAAACGATACCTCTGCGCAGGTGAATGTTGGCTATATGTATGAATACGGACTCGGCACTGAACCGAATTTCCGGGATGCGTGTGTATGGTATTTAAAAGCAGCTGAGAAAGGCGATTCATACGCAGTAAACGCGCTGTTTAACGTATTTTATAAAAACAGCGATTTTCGGAGTGCGTATAAATGGGCATATATCGTATCCCGACGGTTTCAAGGTGTTGAGGGAAGTGTGGCCGCAACATGCCTAGAGGATATTTCTTCATATTTGTCCGAGGAAGAGATTCGTGAGATTACTCGAGAGGCAGAAGATTGGATCAGCGCTCATGAGATTATTTTTTCAGAGGACTAATCCGGGGATACGGAATTTTGAATTTAACGCACTGGCCTTGCCATTTTATTGTATTATCAAGCAATATCGACTGCATTCGGCAGTAAAGACTATATCAATACAATCGCGGGAAGCATTTTTCAATGTGCGATATTTTGCTGAAGAAGTTGGTTTTCGTGTAGTATAAATACGCTATACCATGAAAAATCAGTATGTTTTTTCCTGAAATTCCATATTCAATATTGACATATATACGCTGTCTTCTAT
>CAZIJP010000140.1:5732-6911 GCA_964539615.1 uncultured bacterium | reverse complement strand
CGCTCGTTTATCGTATGCTGATTGTAACGGTCAAATGAATATTTTCCGAAAGGGGTTGCTATGTCTGATGTCGTGAAGAAAAAACCGCTTATCATGAAACAGAAACCGATGTTCGACGTTCTTTACTCGTTGGTGCCCATCGTTATCGCCTCCGTGTATTTTTTCGGATGGCGGAGCCTTGTGGTGCTGGCAGTAGTGAATCTTTTCGGTTTTGCGACGGAGTATATCTATCTTCGCACGTATAAGGAATCCGTATCTTCGGCAATATTTGTTACCAACACGTTGTTTGCATTGATCTTGCCGCCGACCATTCCGTATTGGATGGCTGCCGTGGGTATCGTTTTCGGCGTGTTGTTCGGCAAGATGGTTTTCGGCGGATTCGGGCGTAATGTATTTAACCCGGCTCTGGTCGGCCGCGTGTTTCTTTATCTCAACTTCGGCGTGGCCATGACGGGCATAACGGCGTGGCGTGAGCCTTCAAATAATTTCACAACGTTTTTGAGCGATGCCGTTACAACGGCAACGCCCATGAAGCTGTTGGCAGACGGTCAGGCTGTGGCAGGGAAAAGCTTACTGTTCGGCACAACGTCAGGGTGCCTCGGCGAGACGAGCGCTCTTTTAATAATCCTTGCAGGCATATATCTCATGTGGCGAAAGGTTGCAAGTTATCGGATCATTGTTGCCGGCTTGCTTGGTTCTGCCGGTATGCATGCCGCATTGTATTTTACCGGTGTGGCGCATGCGGTTGATCCGCTGAGCGCACTGTTATCGGGCGGATTCATGTTCGGACTTATATTTATGGCCACCGACCCGATATCTGCCGCACAGACCGACAAAGGTCGGTGGATATACGGCGCGTTCATCGGTATTGTTACCGCATTGATCCGTACGTTCTCGGTTTGGCCTGAAGGTATCATGTTCGCAATTCTATTGGGAAATATGTTCGCCCCGATCGTTGACTATGTCATCAAACAGAAAAAAACGGTAAAGGCGGCATAATATGACGGAAAAAGCAAAGAAAAATATATACACCGTTTTCTTCATGACGCTCGTAACGGTCATCTTTATCACGGCCTTAGCATATACGCATTTGAAGACCCGCGATCGTATAAAAGCAAATGCGGAAAATTTCAAAAAGGCTGCGATCTTATCGGCGGCGGGTGTTTCGTTTGAAAAGAA
>CAZIJP010000140.1:0-5632 GCA_964539615.1 uncultured bacterium | reverse complement strand
GCACGAATCGAAGAACCGTGGTTCAAAGCGCAATTTAAAGGTAAAATTCCCCCGTTAGTGCGTGTCAATGAAGGTGAACCAACGACCGTAAATCAATTTGATGCCATAACGGGCGCTACGGCCACCTCAAAGGCTGTGCAAGATATCGTGAATAACTTTGTTATGCAAGAGATAACAACAATCGTGCAGGAAGCGGGTGATAGCAAATGAAGCCGACCGTAGTAAGCATATTTAAAGACGGGCTTTTCAAGAACAATCCCGTATTCGTTCAGATACTCGGCATCTGTTCAACGCTTGCTGTTACCAATGTTCTGCAAAACACGATCGTTATGTGCGCAGGGCTTATTTTTGCCACTGCCTTCTCCAGCATGACGATCTCTGCTATGCGTAATCTGATACCCTCACGTGTGCGCATGATGGTTGAAACGCTGATCATGGCGGTATTTGTCATCATCATCGATATTGTGCTGAAAGCGTATCAGCCTGATATTTCCCGTCAATTAGGCCCCTATGTCGGACTTATCATAACGAACTGTATCCTTATGGGTCGCATCGAAGCATTTGGCTTGTCCAATCCTCCGCATCTCGCATTCGTTGACGGATTCACTGCAGGGCTTGGATACTCGTATGTGTTGATGACGATAGCATTTATCCGTGAACTGCTCGGTTCCGGCACAATTTGGGGCATCAATGTGCTCGGTAAAGGCTGGACAAATTGGTCGCTCATGGTGATGGCCGGCGGTGCATTCTTTGTGCTGGCTGTATTCATTTGGATCATCAAAGGCCTCGTGCTGAAGGAGGAAAAGAAATGAGCGTAGAAAATATTCCGGTCGCGGCGATCTTTTTTGCCGCCATCTTTACCAACAACATCCTGCTCACCAATTATCTCGGCATGTGCTCATTCCTTTCGATCTCGCGTGAAGTGAAAGCTTCCGTAGGTCTCGGCGCCGCAGTTACGTTTGTCATGGCATGCACGACGGCGCTGAACTGGATCGTTTATTATAAACTCATGGTCCCGTATGGGATCGAATATCTCAGCTTTATCGTGTTCATCGTAGTGATCGCGGCATTTGTTCAACTAGTTGAAATGATAGTGGAGCGCGTGTCCGACACTCTCTATGCAACGCTGGGTATTTTCCTGCCACTTATAACGGTGAATTGTGCCATACTCGGCGCGGTACTTTTCATGGTCATTCGCAAATATACATTCATTCAATCTTTTGCATACGGGTTCGGAAGCGGTATCGGCTGGTGGCTGGCCATCGTGGCCATGGCGGGTATCCGCCAGAAAATGTCGCGTAGCAGAGTACCGAAAGGGCTTGAAGGCGCCGGTATTACATTGATCATCACCGGCATCATGGCTATGGCGTTCATTGGTTTTACCGGAATGATTCGGATCAATTGAGGTAATGAATATGATGCATGAATTATTAACGGCTGTTGGTATACTCACGGCGCTTTTTGCCGTGCTGGCGCTCATCATGGTGATCGCCGATAATACCATAGCCGATTACGGCGATGTAACGGTGGATATCAATGACGGTCAGAAAATTCTCACCGTTGAAGGCGGCAGGCCGCTCTTGCAGTCTTTGATGGGCGAAAAGATTTTTATTCCCTCAGCATGCGGCGGCCGCGGCTCATGCGGTTTTTGTAAAGTAAAAGTGCTGGACGGCGCCGGGGATTTTCTGCCTACGGAACTACCCTGGTTAACTGAGGCCGAAAAGAAAGAAAATATCCGGTTATCATGCCAGGTCAAAGTAAAAAAGAATATGAAAATACAGGTTCCTGAAGAGTTGTTCAATGTAAAACAGTATGACTCGGTCGTTGCTTCGATCCGTGACCTTACGTATGACATCAAAGAAGTGCGGATGCGTTTGCTTGATCCGTCTGTCATTGATTTCAGGCCGGGGCAATTTGTACAGTTCCAAGTGCCGGAGTATGAATTGTGCGATGAATCTGTCTACCGTGCTTATTCGGTGGCATCTTCGCCGTCAGAAAAAGACATGATCGAACTGGAGATTCGCCTCGTGCCCAACGGTATATGTACGACATTTGTTCACAACTATCTTAAAGAGGGCGATAAGGTCACCTTAAACGGTCCGTACGGGGATTTTTTTCTGCGAGATACCGACCGCGATATCATCTTCATAGCAGGCGGGTCAGGTATGGCGCCGATCAAGTCGATCCTTCTGGACATGGCCGAAAAGAAGAACCCGCGTCAAGCAGTGTATTGTTTCGGAGCACGCAGCGGGCGCGATCTTTTCCTTGTTGACGAAATGAAAACGATGGAGAAAAAGATACCGAATTTCTCATTCGTACCGTGTTTGTCAGAACCGAAGCCGGAAGACAACTGGACCGGCGAGACGGGGCTTATTACCGTTGCAGTCGATAAATACTGCACGGATCCCGCCAATACGGAAGCGTATCTGTGCGGAAGCCCGGGAATGATCGCCGCGTGTGTGGATGTGCTGCATAAAAAGGGTGTTACCGACGACCGTATCTTTTACGATAAAT
The DNA here is from genome assembly GCA_964539615.1 of uncultured bacterium. Taxonomy (GTDB): domain Bacteria; phylum Macinerneyibacteriota; class Macinerneyibacteria; order Macinerneyibacteriales; family CAYRFE01; genus CAYRFE01. The sequence goes on along the minus strand of CAZIJP010000140.1, from coordinate 3,118 downwards.
TCGCATAAGACGGGGAGGCAGTATGAAACAAACCGTTCAAATGGATACGATCCAGCACAATATGCAGCCCGGCGTGTTGTCGCTTGAAGGATTCATCGGTACCGATACACGGAAACTTGTAGATATTCTTATTGAAGACGATGCTGCAGTAAAACGTTTGAATCTTACCCATCAGGAAATCGCTTTGAAGATGATCGATTTCCGTAATGCAGGCATAAAAGGCTTGGGTGAATTTATTTCTATGTCGCCGCATTTTGAAGTAAGGACCGAATCGGTGCGCGGTAAATTGCCGTGCCCGTTCGGCGACCCGGGTATATTCCCCAAAAGTAATACGACGGTACGCAATCTGAAATTGAACAAAGAAGTGACGTTCACCGAACTCAATATACATATGATCTATGCACATGGATTTTATGAAGGGCACGGAAGCGCATTCCGTATAAGCCCGCAAGAACTTGTTGATGTATTGGAAATTTCCATACAATGAAACATTGCTGAAAGATAGTTGTCTGATTAAGAAGGAGGAATCATGAATTTTCGCGAAAAGTATGATGCTGCGGTTGTTGCAAACAATTCTCTCTTATGCGTTGGGCTCGACAGTGATATAAAAAAACTGCCGGAGTGCCTGAAAAATGAGAAAAATCCGTTGAAGAAATTCAATGATGAAATTATTGCAGCCACAAAAGATCTTGTGTGCGCCTATAAACCGAATGCGGCATTCTATGAATCGGCAGGTGCGCTCGGCCTTGAAGCGTGGGAGGCCGTATGTGATGCTGCACCGTCGATCCCGATGATAGCTGATGTAAAACGCGGCGATATCGGCAACACGGCAGAGCAGTATGCTGTTGCTCTCTATACGATCAATACGTATGACGCCGCAACCGTCAATCCGTATATGGGGTGGGACGCTATTGAACCGTTCTACCGTTACGAAGATAAATATTCATTCGTCCTTGCGCTTACGTCCAATAAATCCGCTGCAGATTTTGAATATCATGCGGACCTGTTTAAAGTTGTTGCAAAGACCGTTCACGCATGGAATGAAAAGGGCAGCCGTCTGGGCCTCGTTGTAGGCGCTACCAAACCGGAAGAACTCGGCGAGATACGCAAGATGTGCCCCGATGAGATATTCCTTATTCCCGGCATCGGCAGTCAGGGAGGCGATGTGGAAAAGACCGTGAAGAACGGTTTCGGCGGTAAACACGGCAATATGGTGATCAATGTTTCCCGTGCGATCATCTTTGCATCAACAGGAACTGATTTTGCCGCAAAAGCTCGTGAACAGGCGATGCAGTATCGCGATATGATAAATAACTATCGTTCATAAGGAGGAATCTATGAAGAAATGTTTCTTTTGCCAGGCCGACATGGATGATTCGGCTAAGTTTTGTTCGACATGCGGAAAAGAGCAGCCTTTGAATGCAGAGCAACCGGAAGGTAACGAGCAGCCGTTTCAGGCACAACCGGCCTTTGCAAATCCGTTCTATGAAGAGCAGCTCCCGTGGTATGAACGGTACTGGAATACAGTAAAAGCAGTGTTGCTGAAACCTACAGAGTTTTTTACTTCGTTCAATAAAACCGATGATATTTCAAAGACCATCATGTATTTTTTGGTCTTGGTTGGTATTGCATCCTTTTTCAATGCATTATGGAATCTTGTAACCAATAGTTTTATGAATTCTATCATGTATAATTTGGCACAACTTGACACGGGAAATACTGATATGGGCATAAATGCTTTGTTTGCAGGGATGAGTTTTATCCCGATGGTTATTACCTCCGTTATCGGCGGATTTATCGGTCTTTTTGTAGGAGCCGGTATTATTCATGTAATGTTATTAATTTTAGGTGAAGGTAAAAATGGTTTTAATGCCACGTTAAATGCGATCATTTTCTCATATACGCCAAATCTGATCATTATCATACCGATATTCGGGAGTATGATCAGTTGGATATGGGTATTGGTTTTGAATATAATCAGTATAAAGCATATGCAGGACACCACCTGGGGCAAAGCTGTTGCGGCAGTTCTTCTGCCGGGAGCGATCTGCTGTTGTCTTGCGGTAATCATAGGAATAGCTTTTTCCGGTTTGATAGCCGGTTTAGCAGGCCGTTGAATTTAAGGGGCTTCGGCCCCTTTTTTATGCAGAACAAATTTATACCATTCGGAATGATTTATTCGATCATACTACTGTTGTGTGTTGCGATATTTTGGTTTCTCGTATCGCACAATGCCGTGATGTATATCGGATGTCCGTTTAAAACTCTAACAGGAATTCCCTGTCCGACATGCGGCATCACACGAATGTCTTTCGCTTTTTTTCACCTTCACATTTGGGAAGCGATCACCTTTAATCCTTTGATAGCCATATGTTTGATGCTTGTGCCGGCGTGGGGTGTGCATGACCTGCTTGTCATTTTACATCGAATCAAGCCGATTGTGATAAGCCGGAAGTGGTTGCGATGGGGTTTGACCGTGTTTTTAGCCTTAAATTGGGCATATCTCATAATTTTTAAAATTTAACGAATAATTGCGACAAACAGCGTAATTATTGCCTATATTGCTTGACATAAGGGGCTTTTTCCCTATAATGAACGCACATGTGCCCGTAGCTCAATTGGATAGAGCGTCGGCCTCCGGAGCCGAAGGCTGAAGGTTCGAGTCCTTTCGGGCACATTATCATTAGAGGGAGCGGTGTGGGCCGAAAAAGGGGTTGTTTTATATCTCTCATCCTAGTTGTCGCTATCGTCATCGGGGCGGGAATAGCGGCATTCTATTTTTTCAATAAAGATCGTGCATATAACTATTTCCCCAAAAATTATCAATTGATCGCGCGCATAGATGATCACCGCAGTTTCATGAAGCTCTATGTTCCATATATCCAAAAAGATGAAAAATTGAAGACGATACTAACATCTCCTGTTTTAAAATATTTACCGGCACCTCGTGTATATGTAGTGATCGACAAAAAAGGCGAGCATTATATATTTGCCGAATTATCGTTTGCTGCGCGTTTCCTTGCATCGTACGGTAAGGTAAAGGGGAACGTTTTTTGCTTTACCTCAAATAAAAATTTTGAATTGACAACTACCGATACTGTTGCAAGCAATGAGGAGT
>CAZIJP010000139.1:0-6950 GCA_964539615.1 uncultured bacterium | reverse complement strand
TGGTTTCCGCCAATCAAAAATTATACCGTGTGGTCGATACTACTACCCTGAAAGCAGAGATCAATCTTCCTGAAAAAGAATTCAATTTTGTAAAGCGGGGTAATCGTGTTGAAGTAAATCCGTCAGAAGGGAAGATCATTTTCGGCACGATCAATTCAATCAGCCCGATCATTGATGAGACAACCGGCACCTTTAATGTGGAAGTATACGTTCGCGGCTCAAAAGAACTTATTCCGGGCATGTTCGTAAAAATGAATATCATCACCCGTGAGAAGAAAAATTGCCTCACTATCCCTGCAAAAGCTATCGTCACCGTTGACGGTAAAAAGGGCGTGTACGTGATCGTGGACGGCAAAGCCGTTTTTAAAGAAATCACAACGGGTATCCTCGACGGCAATAGTATTGAGGTCGAAAAAGGACTTCTTCCTGAAGAACGCGTTATCATAACCGGGCAAAATTCAATAAAGAACAATGATCCGGTGCGCGTAGCCGGTGAAGAACAAAAAACCGATAAAAAGCCTGACGATGAGAAAAAACTCTCCAAAAAGGACGGTACTAAAAAATGAAGATCATTGAACTAGCCGTAAAACGGCCGGTCACCACATGGATGTGCATTCTTACCGTTCTTGTATTCGGATTTGTCAGCTTACAGCGTCTTCCGATGGACCTTATGCCGGACATTTCCTATCCTACATTAACGATCAAGACGGCATGGGAAGGCGTTGCGCCTGAGGAGATAGAACTTCTTGTCACCCGTCCTATCGAGGAAAATGTCGGGATCGTCAATAATCTCCAGACCATCACATCATATTCTCAACCGGGAGTATCGCTTATCGTGCTTGAATTCGGTTGGGATGCCGATATGGACGATACGATAATCAGTGTTCGGGAGATACTTGATAAGATCACCTTGCCCGACGGCACCGAGAAGTCACAAATACTGCGGTATAATCCGAATCTTGAAGCTATCATGAAAGTTGCTTTCTACTCGCCAACTAAATCATCCACTGATGAAGAACGAAGAGAAGCCCAGACGCAGATACGCACCGTTCTTGAGGAAGATATCAAAGACGATCTTCTTACGCTGAAAGGCGTTGCCTCGGTTGATATTAAAGGAAGCACGCGGAAAAATCTGCGAATCAAGCTTGATACGCTGAAAATGTCATCACTGAAAATTTCGGCGAGCGATCTTTTCAGCGCATTGAATACTGAGAACATGAGCTTCGCTGCCGGTAAAATTGAAGATGCCAACGGCGAGTATTTAGTGCGGCTTCTCAGCAGATTCAATACTATTCACGAAATTGAAAATATAATCATCAGTTACCGCGATACGATACCGATCCGCTTGAAAGAGATCGCCGTGGTTTCCATAGCCGATGAAAAACAAGTTGAGATCGTAAAGATCAACGGCAAAGAAGCAGTAGTTATGGAATTATACAAAGCTTCCGGTGCAAATACCGTTCGTGTCGCAACCGATATAAAGAACAAATTGCGTCAAATAGGTCAAAAGAATCTTAAGCTTTTTAAATACAGTATTGTCAATGACCAATCGATCTTTATCAATTCTGCTATCAAGGAAGTATTCAGTTCAGCGATATTCGGCGGAATTTTAGCTATTATAATATTATTCCTTTTCATGCGGGAAGTAAAGCCCACGATGATCATTGCGTTTGCTATCCCGTTTTCTATCATTGCAGTATTTATCGGGATGTTCTCAGCCGGGATCACGCTAAACCTGATGTCGATCGGAGGTCTTGCCTTAGGCGTCGGAATGCTTGTTGACAACTCCATAGTTGTCCTTGAAAGCATCGACAGGGCTAAGAGCGAGCGGCGTTTTCTCAATACAGACGGCAGTGTCGATATGGTACAGACCTCGATATGGGGGACAAACTTAGTATCGACCGCTGTTTCTGCTTCAACGTTAACGACCGTTGCCGTGTTCCTTCCTATCGTTTTTGTGGAAGGCGTTGCAGGAAAGATGTTTGCCGATCAGGCATTCACCGTTTCATTCGCGTTATTGGCTTCCCTTGCTGTGGCCTTAACGGTCAACCCGATGATGTCGGCGTTGAGCGCCGGACGTCCGCGTTTGGTGAATGAAGATACCGGTGAATTCGAACGATCATACCGAGGGATATATAAGCCTGAAAATATTTTAAGAAAGATCGGATTTTTCTTTTCGGGTATTTATGAAAAATTATTGTCCAGCGGTATTCGCATTTATATAAAAAACAGTGAACGTGATCCGAATATAATTCAACGTTTAATAAAGCTCGTCCTTGATAAATTTGAGGATGGGTTCAATAATCTTCGTGAACGGTACAATGTTATTTTAATATGGGCCTTGAATCACCGTCAAAAAACGGTCGTAATGGCCGTTGTGCTTTTGGTCTTTTCGTTTCTTTTGGTAAGCATATTGGGCATGGAGCTTTTACCTGAAGTCAAACGACAGGAATTCACCATACTCGTTTTGCCTGAAAAGGATTTCGGCAAAGCTCAACTATCAGCGACTTTGGACGATATTTCCGCTCAGCTTACCGACATAGGTATCGCAGAGACCGTTTATACGACCATCGGGGAAGAAAATACCAACAAACAGACCGAAGCTGACAGTGCTACGATCTTTGTTCGTTTAAAACGGCAGGATACGATCTCCGAATCGGTCGATAAGACACGTGACATACTTTCACATTATCCCGGCATTGCTTTCAAATTCCAATTCCCGCAAATGTTTGACATAAGCATGCCCTTGCAGGTTGAAGTATACGGTACCGATGTACAGAAATTGCGTGAGATCAGCAATAAGATCAAGGATGAGATGACATCCATTAAAGAACTTAAAGACATCAAAGTGTTGCTTCAGGAGGGAAAGCCGGAAGTAACATTGACCTTTAACCGCGATAAACTTGCTTCCTACGGCGTAACGGTCGAACAGATAAGCCGTATCCTGGAATTGGAAGTTAAAGGCGATATCACGCAAAATAAGTATACCTATCAGGGGCGCGACATCGATATCCGCATCATAGGCAGAGGCGAAGAACTCACCACATTCCAACGGTTGGATGAGTTTTATCTACCTATCGGAAAAGATAAGATCCCGTTGAAATCAATTGCGGAAATTCACGTTCAAAACGGGCCGTCCATGATCACACGAAAAGGGCAGGAACGAGCAGGGCTTATTACGGCAAACTATGCAGGCACATCGCTGAAATCCGTAGCCAGCAAGATACAGGCAATTTTGGACAAACAACTCTTACCTGAAGGGTATCGCGTTGAGATCGGCGGGCAGGTCGTGGAGATGAATAAATCGTCCAAGAGCATGCTTTTTGCGATTATCCTTGCCGTATTTCTTGTATATGTGGTAATGGCATCACAGTTTGAGTCGTTCAAGCATCCGTTCGTTATTTTATTTTCCATACCGTTTTCGCTAATCGGTGTCATATTTGCTCTGTTCCTCAGCGGTAATACGATCACTATTATTTCACTAATCGGCGTGGTCATACTCGCCGGTATCGTGGTCAACAACGGTATCATTCTTGTGGATTATGCAAATTACCTGATACGTCATGAACAATATTCCATCTATAACGCGCTGGTGAAAGCCGGCAACGTGCGTCTACGACCGATCCTGATGACGACATTGACCACAGTGCTCGGGTTGATCCCTATGGCTTTCACGGGCGGAGACGGCAGTGAGCTTCGTTCGCCGCTTGCATGGACAATTATCGGCGGGTTGATCAGTTCGACCCTATTGACGCTGGTGTTCATACCGGTCATGTACACATTATTGGAGAAGAAAAGATGAAATTAGCTTCATTATCCCTTCGGCGTCCGGTAACGGTGATAATGCTGTTCTTCGCATTATTTGTTGTAGGACTCATTGCGGTAAAGAAGATCCCCGTAGAATTTTTACCGCAGGTATCGCAGGCGGAAATGTGGATACAATTCCCGTATTCAGGTTCTACGCCGCGTGATATTGAACGTGATATCTTAATACCGGCTGAAGATGCATTGTCAACATTACCGTATTTGAAAAACATGTGGGCACGCGCATCGGTCGACGGCGCAGGCATATCGTTGCAGTTTGAGAACAATGCCGACATGAAAGTGATGTATCTTGAGGTCAGGGATCGATTGGACAGAATTCGGTCAAAATGGCCTGCAGACTTTGAGAACTATTTCATATGGAAAGAAAACACCAGCAATATACCGATATTATGGGCAGGCATTGTTAACAAAAGCAATAAAGATATAAAAAATATCAAAGAAATATTGGAACGTGAGATCCGCTCTATAAACGGTGTCAGTAAAGTGGATATTGAAGGGACCCCTGATAATTCCATCATCATAGCGGTTGATGAAATGAAGATGAAGCAATACCGAATTTCTCAAAATCAGCTCATGAATAAATTATCACGCAATAATATGAATTATTCGGTTGGAGAGATCGAAAGCGATTCCACAAAACAATATATCCGGATTATCAATAAATCGGTATCGCTTGAGACCTTTAAAAAAATACCGATCACTACCTCAGCAAATTTGGAAGATATTGCATCGGTATATTACGCTTTACCCGATGATAGGAATTATTCATTGATCGACGGAACACGCGCCATCTGGATATCGGTCAATAAAGAGTCGGCTGCAAATTCCGTTGCGATCAGTAAGAGCGTTCAGGAACGCCTCAATAAACTGAGTAAGAAGTATAATCTGCAAGTCGCGATTTTATTCAATCAGGGAGATACGATCACCGAATCATTGAATAATTTGATCACGAGCGGAGTTTGGGGAGCTTCCTTTGCGGTTATTATTTTGTTCTTTTTTTTACGTAAAATCAAAATGACTCTCGTCATTGCATTTGAGATCCCGTTATGTATCATCTTTACTCTTGGCATTATGTATTTTGCTAAAGTGACATTGAACCTTATTTCTATGACCGGTTTGATAATCTCGGCTGGTATGCTGGTTGATAATGCTATCGTTGTAAGCGAGGCCATTTATAAACGCCGGGAAGACGGGTATAGCCTTATCAAAGCGATCTTGAAGGGAAGCAAAGAGATCGGATTGGCTGTTATCCTTGCATCGCTAACGACCATGATCGTGTTTATTCCTATGCTCATTGAAAAAGGTGAAATGGGCATATATCTTCGATTTATCGGCGCAACGATAATCATTGCATTAAGCATATCGTTGATCTCCTCACTGCTGCTCATTCCATTGTTCAGCAAACTTCTCGTTGTAACTCCCGGTGCAGTCAAAGATGTGACATTACCGTTGAAAAATAGTTATAAAAAGATCGTTCAATGGACATTGGCACACCGCGTTTATACGATGATTGCAGTAATTGGTTTTATTATCGCCAGTTTTTTCCCCATCATAAACATGAAGACGGGCGGTCCGCCTCAGGGCGGTGACGGCGGTATTCGTATACGTTTTTGGAATTACGGAGGATTAACGCAAAAAGAAATGTTTGCAGCTATCAAACCGATAGAACAGGACCTTATTAAAAATAAAGACAAATATAATCTTAATTTCGTTGTTCTTCATGTCCGTACACGCGGTATGAGCCTGGAAATTTTCCCGGACAAAACCAAGATAAAACAGCAAAAAGCAGAAGATATGCTCCGTGAATATGTGAATAAACTTCCTCCTATAGCCGGATTACGCGTAATGTTCGGCTGGGGGCATCAGACCGGAGGAGGGCGAAGCACGCTAAAAGGTGTGTTCAATATCAATATCTACGGAAAAAATTATGAAAGCCTGTATACGATCGCCGAGGGAATCGAACCGTTACTGCGAAAAGTTCCGACAGTCACCGAGGTTGATTACGGTCAGGATTCCGAGACGCAAGAATTGCAGATCGTTATAGACAGAGACAAAACGTCCAGTCTCGGCCTGAATAATTGGCAAATACTTTCATCGACGTCCTCATATATGCGAAGCCGTAAGATCACATCGTTGGAAACCCCGGACGGTGATGTTGATGTCAATTTACAACGAAAAGGATTGGAAGACCTGAACATGCAGGATCTTAAAAATTCAACGGTCGTATTGAATGACGGATCGTTTATCGGGCTGCAAGACATAACATCATTCAATCTCAAACCATCGTTGCGGATGATATTTCATAATAATCGTGTGACCAACTTGAACATTACGCTCACAACGACTACGGAAGACTATAAAAAGCTTCGCTCGCAAATAGATGATGCCCTTACGGCCTATGATTTCCCGAAAGGGTACGGTATCAGTTATGGCGAAGAGTTCCGCAATATGGATGAGAACATGGGAAGCCTGATGACCAATCTTGTGCTTGCCATATTCCTCGTTTATATGGTCATGGCAGCGTTATTTGAATCGCTTAACATGCCGTTTGCGATAATCGCAGCCTTGCCGTTGGGTATTTTCGGCGTATTCTGGGGTTTATTCATTACCGGCACGGCATTCGATATGATGGCGCAAATGGGATTGTTGATCCTTATCGGTATTGCGGTAAATAACGGTATTATCATCATCGATCATATCAACCGACTAAGAATTCACGGAATGAACCGTCATGATGCATTGATACAAGGCGGTTTGGATCGCTTGCGCCCGGTAATCATGACTACGCTGACAACGGTAATCGGTATCGTTCCGATGGCGCTTGGAACTCAGGATACACAATATGTGCCGTATACCGGAATGGGACGGGTGGTGGTGTTCGGTCTTATCACTTCAACGATCGTAACGCTTATTTTACTGCCTGTAATATACAGTATCATCGATGATGTATCCGAATTCCATGTAAAAAAGCTTCGTGCAATATTTGCAAAGAAAAACGTTCCCGTGACAGAAAGTGATCTGAAGTAATAAAAACGGCTTGCATCTTAATGCCGTTGGTATTATAGTTTGCACATGTATGCAATTCGTGGAGCAATAAATTGTACAGGCAACACTGCGGCAGCCAT
>CAZIJP010000138.1:0-6978 GCA_964539615.1 uncultured bacterium | reverse complement strand
ATTGAAAAGATATCCCGTCAGCATGATACCCACCGTAACAATCGCAAAGAAAACAATGAGAAGCCGCGTTTTGAGCACTTTACGCAGTATGATCGCTTCCGGTCAACGCCGTCACCGCCATCATGAACGATAACGCGGTGCCGATGGCCATGCCCTTTTCCATGAGCACCTTTACGATCGGGATGATCCCTGCAACATTTGACTGCAGAGGCACACTGATCAAGACCGCAATCGAAACGGCAAATGGATCTCCCGGGCCTGCCTTTCGTTGCCATAATGTTTTACGGCATTGCATTTCATTTCGTCGCCTCAAAAATGATTTTTGCAGTTTCAAACCTTTTCAACAAGAGAAATAATAATTACAGATTGACTTTCAGCCTGCACACCCTTACTATCCGCTTATGTTTTTAAACAATTCCGGACATAAAACGGACAAACAGGATAATGTGATAAAACGTCCGGCATTCATCTTGTACCTCGCCGCAACGATCCTGTTATGGTCTGCCACCCCTGCACTTGCGACGATCGCGTTGAAGGAACTGGATAATTTTCAACTGCTGTTTTTTGTCAGTTCGATCGCCACAGTATCGCTGTTCATAATGACCGTTTTTCTTAAAAAGCTCCCGATACTCATTCAATATACAAAAAAAGATCTCGCCACTATGTTCCTAATGGGTATCATCGGTATATTTCTCTATCACACATGCCTCTTCGGAAGTTTCACGTTAGCGCCTGCAGGACAAGTGAATGTGGCCAATTATCTTTGGCCGGTCTTTATTGTCATTTTCTCGATACCGATCTTAAAAGAAAAGTTTAATTGGAAAACCATCCTGGCGGTAGTGCTCAGTTTCGTCGGTGTAGTATTGTCGCTTTCCAAAGGAACTTTTTCGGAGTTTGACACACACTACCTCTTCGGTTATTTTTTGGCTTCCCTGGGGGCGGTATGTTACGGTCTTTTTTCAGTGCTGGGGAAAAAACATAATTACGACAGAGTTACCAGCATGTTTGTATATTACGCCTCGGCAACGATCCTAATCATTCCGACCACTATCTCTGTTTCAACAATAACGATGCCCCAATCGTTATCGACAATTATCACCGTGATCATATTGGGCGTAGTTATGAATTCCGTGGCTTTCATTATGTGGTTCAAAACTTTGAAACTCGGCAATACGCATATCACGGCAAATGCGGTGTATGCCATTCCGTTTTTAGCAATGGTTTGGACTTATTATCTCAACGCCGAACCACTTGCACCGGCATCGATCGCAGGCTTGGCATTAATAATTCTGGGCATTTCGGTACAAGTGAAAAACAAACACGGATCAACCTGATAACTCTTATCATAAAATCATTGACTGCCGAAATAAGTTGATTTACACTATTCTTACGGCTTACGAAATATAACCCGTAAGGAGGCTGTATGTCAAAAGCATTACCTATCCTAGTAACAGGCGCAAGTTCCGGCATAGGCAATCATATCGCCCTATATCTTGCTGAACGCGGTCATGTGGTTTATGCCACCGCACGTAAAAATAATGACATCATTGAACTAGGCAAGCATAAAAACATAGTACCCATTACAATGGACGTACGAGACCTTGGTCAGGTTCAAGCTGCCGCCGATTATGTGAAAAAACAAGGAAAAGGACTTTACGCCGTTGTCAATAATGCGGGTATCGGCGAGTTGGGATTTTTAAGCACCTGGACCGATGATGAGATGTTCAATATCTTTAATGTCAATGTATTCGGCCCGCATCGCGTGACCAATGCGTTCCTTGATCTGCTCATCGAATCACGCGGAAGGGTTGTGACCATCGGCTCGCAGGGCGGCATGATCACAAGTAAGATGTACGGCCCCTACACCATGACCAAGCATGCCATGGAAGCCTATACAGTTGCTTTGCGCGATGAGCTTCAGCCTTTCGGCATGCATGTCAGTATCGTACAGCCCGGCGGTATCATTTCTAAGGTCGGCGCAAATTCCTTTGAAAAACTGATCGAACATCTAGAAAATGCACGCCCGCCTTTTGATGAAGAGGCTAAGCAGATACTTGCAAGCTTTGAAGCGCCGCATGAGGATCACTCAGATGAACCGGAATCTGCCACAAACCGCAAGCCGTCCTCGCCCGAGATCGTATCGACAGCTGTGTATGATGCACTATTCTCGGAAAAACCAAAACTTCGTTATCTGGTAGGTACACACTGGGAAGGGAATCGGGTAATTAACGCGCTTATAGAAAAACTGCTGGACGAGAACGATAATCCGCAACATAATTATTCTCGTGAACAATTAATAACAATGCTTGATGAACATATTTGCAAAAGGAAGCATACATGAATTACTGTTTGCCGAGACGGTTATTGATTCTTACGCTGTTCATGATAGTTTCATTAATGGTTTTTTCTTGTCAAAAACGAAAGAATTTCCTCCCCGAGTTTCGCAAATTATCAGCTTATCCGGTAATGATATCTCAGCCGGTCGATAACCGTTTTTCTGACGCGCCTGAAGTATTGCTCGAATATTTAATCAAACTCGATGCTAATCCCCATTATTCAAGTCATGCAGTAAGCGATAGTGAAAAAGCTCTTTTCCGTACATATTACACACTTCTTCCCGATATATATAAAACTGTCTTATCGGAGAAACTTGCGGGGATTTTCCTTATCGATCATTTCACCGGCAGCGGCATGACAGACTATGTTTTCGATTCAGACGGAAATATCTATATGATTCTCATCATTAATCCTGAAGTCTTTCACCGGTCACTGAGCGATTGGATAACATATCGAGATAATTCTTCCTTTTCACGTGATACCCAAGGTTATTCAATTGTTTCAGATTGCGGAAATTCTTATAAAGCGCTAATCCATACCCTAATGCATGAGACGAGCCATATTTATGATTATTATCAACATTGTACACCCTACATCGAGAAATCATTCACTTACGACTATTCAGCTCAGAATTTCCCTTTTATCAATGACATTTGGTTAACTTATGACACACCAACATCATCATGCGATTTTCCCGGCCGGCATGAAATCGCTTCTTTCGGATTAAAAACACCTATTGATAATGCACTTATTCCTTCAATATATGATGCATTAAGCAAAACGCCGTTTCCTTCTGCGTATGGCAGCACAAACTGGGCCGAGGATTTTGCTGAAACGGCAACATGGGTATATTTATCAAAAAAATTAAGCATCGGCTATATCATAAATATCAAAAAAGGTACTTCTAATTGTGCCCGGTATGACTTGCTGCAAAATGCCCTAGAAAGAAAAGCATTACCTTTTTAAAATAACCGATTATCTCGAATATCCCCGGAAGAAAATAACGACGGAATGTATTGTTAAGCGGTACAAGAATATGTACCGCTTATATAAACTGGTGTTATTTAACAGAGTATGATCTAAAAATAGTGTATCAATTCAAAATATTATGCCGAAATTCATATAAAACTCCGCCGTATTTTCTTCGCTGAATCCGCAGTCAATCGACACGGCAAATGTTTGCTCGATTATCCCGCGCAATCCGAGCCCATACGAGTATTTCAGTTCGCCGCTGCCGATATCGCTTATTTTGTTATTAACTGTACCAATATCAGCAAAAGGCACCACTTGCAATTCTACTCCGGTCGTACCAATTGAAAATTGTGTAAAACGAAATCGTGCTTCTGCGTTACCAAATACCATAACCGGTGCACAAAAACGGGACTGTTTAAAACCGCGTAATGTACCTTCCCCCCCAATACCATTGATATGTCTATCGAATGTGGGAATATACGGCATGGAATAGAACGGCACATCGCCCCATTTAGAGACAAGCGATCCCCGCACAGCCAGTGTCATGGCATTTGCCAGAGGACTCATATATGCTCGAATTGTTGCAGTGCCTATGCTATAGGAATAATCTGCCCCAAATGCTTCCGATGACGCTGTATAGATAATATCGGAATAGAGCCCCTTTGTGGGATCAATCTCATTATCCCGTGTATCAAACGCAATGCCGGTGCGCAGTGTCATTAGCCAGCCGCCTGAAAAACCAAAAAGCCGACCTTCGGACTGATATTTATGCAATAACGTTTCCTGCATTAACGCATCGTTTGTTTCATCAGAACCTAAATGTTCGGTTCCCGGGACCATTTCCCCCGTATAATCATAAATCCATGTGTATCCGCCCATTATTCCGAATACAATCTTTAAAGACGGAGACAGCACCGGCATATCAGCCTGAAGGTGAAAATACAGTGTTTCATTCGTATAATAATTGTAATATGCATGTGTTGCACCATTATGAATGACTTTCATATAGTCGTTATATGGGGTAAAACTTGAAAATTGCTGACCGTCATATGCTGTAAGTGGCTTCAGAGATGAATTGTCAATCCCATAAAATGATTCTACCGGATTGTTGATGTAACTCAACCGTGCGCGGATTCGAAACAGCGTCTTTTCATAATTCGGCGCATCCCAATCAAATACAAGTGCATACATTCCTTTCGTGGAATAGCTGAGTGCAAGCGAATACAAGTTAATATACGGCATATTTGTAAATCGGCTATCGTTTTTTAGACCATTATCAGCCAGTGCTCCGTATGCTGCCACAATAAAGCCCAAATCCGGATTATATGACGGAGCGCCCATAATTGTGTAAATCTTTCCTTCTTTTTTTTCCTGTTTGACTATTTCATCTGCATGCATTCCGGCTACGGCAAAAATCAGCATAATTGTTAAGTTTATAATTTTCATACATTACTCCTTCTCGCTGTTTACTTCGTTCATGACCATTTCACCTATCGTTTCCTTCGTACCGGGACCACCGCGCGTTTCACGGTATTTTAACAGCATACCGTCCTCTTGTCTAAACCAGTAGTGCGCCTTCCAAAACAACGCCTTCAATCCTCGCAATGTTACCTCTACATGCATCGCATCAATGATCTTTCCGTCAATACTAATCTGTTCTATCGCTTTTTTTTTCGCTTTCATATAAACAATCACATCATCGGTCTCTGCACTTGCCACCCAGAATGCAATTGATTGTTCGCCTGACAGCACCCACGTATCCAAAGCATGCGGTGTCTGTATCCATATACCGTCTGGAAGCGGCAGTGTTTTCTTTTTGTCATTAACGCTTAATGTAATAACGTTTTCTTCTACAGCACCTTCGACAATAGTGTCGGGATGTGTTTTGACAATCCTGAAAGTTCCGCTGTAATGCCCTGTTAGTGCATAATCAACCCTGCTGTCGTCATAAACAATCGAACGGGAAATATCATCGACTTGCCTTATAAATGACATGGAAACAAAATTTACAGATTCGCCGGTTACCTCCCGATACAAATAGTCCTTCTTTTCCGCGTGGACGCGCATATGAACACCAACAAACAACATCATCGCCAGTACCATTTTCATATCCCCTCCTTGTGCAACTAAACGCTGGTTTTATACATTTGTTTAAAACGTCTGTTTGAATATATGGAAAAAATATGTGCTGTCAAGATATTTTTTAAAAAATTGGTTTATTGCTCCGAAAATAATAACGTTTAATACATTGCAAAAATTGATTTAAAAAATTAACGAATGCAGCGATCTATACAATCTTTTATATACTTCCCAATGTCGTCATATGATGAAAGATTGTATCCGAGCCCATCTGCTGACTGTGGCCAGAACCCTATAAACGCCACTATCGAAAACAATTCAGATGCACGTATAAGGGAATCATCATCGGTGATGGATGGATTGTATGCTTTCAATGCATTCGCTATTTTTATCTTCACTGATCCCAACCGTAAAAAAAAATTAGCCGCCAATGCTTCATTGGTTACGAAATTATGCAGATGCACTTTTATCAATCCGCTGTACCTGATCATACCATACAACATAACGGTCATATAGTGTTGCAACGCTTGCTGTTGCGTCATGGCAGGATTATCAAAAGTTTCACTGATATTTGAAACAAAAAGCTCATCCATCGTACGGTTCATAACGATTGTCAATAAATTCTCTTTCGCTCCGAAATAGTAATTGATAGCGGCAATATTAACTCCCGCCTCTTTGGCTATTGCACGCACGCTAATACCTTCAATGCCATTTCGATTAATGCATTCAATCGCGGCGAGTATAATTGCAGTCTTAATATCTTGCTTCGTCATAATGCCTTTCCTTTTTAAACGCGTGTTTGAAATGTATTCTTATTTTAAGATTTGTCAAGATAAAAAAGGGAGCACGCCGTGCTCCCCACAGGAAATATTAGCTATAGTACTATTATTTCAGATTTGCACTGAAATCAGCGGCCCATTTTTTTGCTTTATCTCCTTTAGCTTTTGAAAATCCGACATACATTGGCTCGGATGAAACGGTAAATAATTTTTCGAACTTACCGGTCAAACCAAGTTTTTTCTCAAGCGTTTGCCAAACGAGTTCATTAATTATTGCAGCATCCATACGCCCTGCTTCCAGTTTTTTCAAAAGAATATCGCCGTCAAGTGCTTCATCACGCTTAAATACGTTTGATGAATCAAAAACATCACCATATGAGTATTCTTTTGTGACACCGACAAGCCATCCGCTCATATCTGCAATTTTTGTGGCTTTTTTTGTACTTCCTTTTTTTACAATAATGACATTTGTCTCACTGCTTAGCTTTTTAGTAGGGAAATAAAGAAATGCTTCTCGTTCTGCATTTTTGAACAAAGAAAAAATTGCGTCAACAGTACCCTTCTCAACCTGCAAAAGGGCTTGTGCCCACGGCATTTCTTTAAATTCAGGATCAATACCGGATTTCTTACATGCCTCTCTTATGGCTTCTACGTCCGGACCTTTAGCTACTCCATTTTCCACATACTCATATGGAGAATATGCTTCAAAAGCAAATACTACTTTTTCGCCCGCATACACAAAAACGCACGAAAGAATAAGAACCGCCAGGATGAACAATGATTTCATATGACCACCATCCTTTGTTATTAT
>CAZIJP010000137.1:0-7097 GCA_964539615.1 uncultured bacterium | reverse complement strand
ATATCGGCGCATTTCAATCATGCGGCTGCTGAATAAACGATACGATTTAAGGAAATAGAAAAGGCGGGGAAACCCGCCTTTTTATGTATTGTTGCACTTCAGATTTGAATGGGCGATATCATTAAAATCTGTACTTTGTATTACATTATCATCTCTTATAATAATTGGTGAAGTCAATATAAAATTATTAATCTCATCGGAGTATACAATATTAATCAGCATAGCGCTTGCAATTAAAAATAATAACGTTATCATAATATATAATTCTCTTATTTAATTTTTTTTATAGTTTTAATAATATATTCACCAATGTCATACCATTCTTGGCCAATCCCAGTTATTTGATTATTCTTTAATTTATCAATAAATTTTTCTTTAGATAAATAATCCCAGACTAAGTTAGCCTGTAGATTTGGTTTAAATTTTTTTTTAATAAATATATTTTTTATATAATTATCATAATATTCTGCATTGCCCGTATATTCATAATAATTTAAATTTTTTCTGGAATAACTATTAATAATAATATTTTTTTCCGTATCGTTAATTAATAAGGGTAATAAATTATTTGTGAAATCAACATCTTCTATTGAAGTTATAATAAAAGAGTCTAAATTATTATAAGCAATCATACGTTGAGGCCCATGAATAATTATTGATATTGTATATTGCTTTATCTGAAAGGAGATATTTCGAGAAAATAAAATATAATCCGCATCTTGATTACTAAATCGTAGATTATCATCTATAATTATATTCTCATTCGTTTCAATCTCACGATAAATATCATTAATGATCATATTTCTTTCAATTTTTAAAGTAATATTTTTATTTACCTCAAGATTATCAAGATAATTGCAATATTCATTTTGTCCAGATGATAAAATTTGAAATTGATATTGTAGCTTGTTATCTTTAAATGTATATACTTTGTATATAAATCCCTTCCATACCCACCCTATAATATTATTTATGGTTTCTATTTTTATCCATGGTGCTGATACTTTTTGATCCTCTATCATTATTTCCGTGATATTTGAGCTCGTCTCATTTTGATATTCCACTTCTTCGAATCGCATTATCTTTCCAATTACTTTCCCATTGATATCAGGTGTCTCGCGAATACGTAAGTTATCCACTTTTGAGACATATAGGTTCGTTTCTGTAATTACACTCCCCTCGGGTAAATCTTGTGAATAGATAATACTGATTAATACCAAAATGAAACCAAACAGTACGATATTCTTTTTCATCTTCGCCTCCCGGCTAATCACAGAATACGCATGCACAATATCTCGGAATTCACTATATCATTGCAGAGGATGGATTTCAAGCCGGAAAGACAAAAGAAAATAATTTGATGATGGAGTGTCGGGGCACTCTCGATAATGACACATGATTCGTTTCATAATTCGGACACCCGCAAGGGGCGTCCCTACAAAAACAATGGTAGAAACAAATCATCCCCCTGCTACATTCGAAGTGAGACAATATGCCAAGGTGTCATTCCCGTGAAAACGGGAATCCAGAGATATCAAGTTTCTGTCTGGATTATCGGGTCAGGCCCGATAATGACACAAGTCTGTCATTCCGAACGGCGTTTCGACGGAGGAATCTGTCGTGAAAGCACGACCTATTACGATATTCATGTTTCAGAGATCCCTCGATTAACTCGGGATGACAATAAGGATGGATTTATCGGGGACACGGTTTACGCATAACACGTTTTTTTTCTATTCCAGTATTTTACAATCCGTCATTGTGTAATCGCATGCGTTCAATTCGCCGCTCATGATATGTGCCGCCTCACGGCAACCTGCGTCACACGCAAAACGTGCTGAACATGCCGAGCAGAATTCCGGCGAATAATCCTTCATCACGAAGCGTTTCCAGTACGGGTGCGTTTTACATGCTTCGATGTCGTTTACATGCACAAGTTCCACAGGTGAATGATTGCACGTGCGGATCTTTCCCGACGGTCCTATCACGAAGAAATCCCGCGCTGCCGAACAGGTCACACCAACCTTGAGTTTTTTGAATTCAAGGTCATGCACCAAGCAAAGCGGTACTTCCGTACCGAGATGACCGGTCCTGTTTGATTCAACGAGCACACGGTCGGCTATTTGCAACGCTTCCCTGATCTGTGCCGATGTCAGCAAAAGTTCATCCTTATAGGTCAAACCCCGCCCGCCCGGTAGAAATCTGTTCATGAGCAATGTATCGGCTCCAGCGATCAACGCCTCGGCTATCGTTTCATATAATTCAAAGAAATTCTTCTGTGTGACCGTGATATTCACCGTGGTGGTAACGCCCATCTTCGATGCTTTTCGGAAATTATCAAGCACCTTGTCGGGCGACCCGAATTGCGTATGTTGCGTGTAGGTGGTAAGCCCCGGCAGGCTCATACTGAGATGCACGCCGTATTTTTTACAGGTCTTCAGCTCGTGATCGTCAACCATCGTACCGTTTGAAATAAGGTACACCTGCGGTGGTGCGATACGCGATCTCAATTCTCCGTCCACCGTTTCCACATGCTCCGTCTTGCATGCGGCGGCATGTGCCACTATTCGCTCCCAATCGGCCTTTAAAAGCGGTTCTCCACCCGTAAACGCGATATTACACACGCCCATCGATGTGAGCTTTGAAATGACCGATATCCATTCGTCGGCAGATAGTTCCTCATCGCGTTTGAATCGGGTATTCGGCGCTTCCCACGGGCAGGAACAGAACAGGCAGGTATGATTGCATTGATACGTTAATTCCAATGCGGCAGTGGCCGGTAAAAATGACGGAGCAAGCCGTGAAAATCCTTCATTCATAGATGTAGTGTTCTCCTTTGATCATGAATAGTGGTTATTTACCTGTTTTGACGCCTAAAAGAATTTCCAGGCGCGGGATATGGTCTTTCAGCGGGGTCTCGAAATCGTACGAATCGCTGTGTTTCTGTTGTCCGGTCAAAAATTCTCTGAGAATATCCATGTCGGTAGACGACACGCCTTTCACGGTAGTGGAATAATCGTCAAATTGAATTGTAACGGAGATCTGCGGTAATTTTGTATTCGGTGAACATTTTTTGCAAAACTCCGATTCATCAACGGTGATCGATACTCCCGGCATGGATGCTGCGGCACTACGCACAGCCGGTATCTCGTGAAGCACTTCATGCACCATTTGAGCATTATACAGTGTCTTCTCGCCGTCTTTCGGGCATACATATTCGGCTCTGTCAGGCGGCGCTACCTGGGAATAACACATTGCGCCCTGGCCGAGTTCTTTCGGAGGAGGCTTGACCGCAAGCTCTATGAGCCGCGAGCGGATCTCTTCTTTTGAAAATCGTTTCACGATCCTCTTTTCGGGCGGTCTTTGCACATCCGACCGTTTGTAATAGGCGTTTATTCCCGTTACAATGCCTATGCCGAAAATAACAACGATCAGCGTTATCAAAAATTCCATCGTATGTTATTTGCCTATCGTTACGCCGAATAATTCCTCAAGCCGAGGGATATATTCTTTCAATGCGGATTCTGCATCAAAATCATCTTTGTGCCTGTCCTTACCGGTAAGGAATTCACGCATCAATTTCAGATCTTCGGTCGTGATGCCTTTCACCGTATGCGTGCGGTCTGAATAATGAACGGTCATGATCAATTGCGGATCTTTTATATCGGGAGAGCAAATACGGCAAAATTGGGATTCGTCGATCGTAACGGTGACTCCCGGCATCGCCCCGGCGATATCGCGAATGGCAGGCAGATCATACATAATGAAATTTACCATGTAGGTGGTATACAATGTTTTCTCGCCGTCAACCGGACAGACATATTCACCCCGTTCAGGAGGCATCGCCATGTCATAACACATTGCTCCGCGCATAGACAGGTCCTTCGGCGGTTGTTTCAACGACAATGTTGTGAGCTGTTTGCGTATCTGGTCGGATGATAAACGATTCATTTTTTGCTCCTGGCTTTGTTTTTTCGTATCGGCCGTCTTTTGTAACGCATGTATACCGGTCACGATCCCGAACCCGAACACGATCACGACGATCGTTATCAACAGTTCCATATCATTTCCCTATCTTAACGCCGAATAATTCTTCCAGGCGCGGAATATAGTCTTTTAATGCCGTTTCCGCATCGTATGAACCGAGGTGACGGTCTTTCCCCGATAAGAACTCAAACATCAGCTGGAGATCTTGCATGGTTACACTATCAACCGTATGCGTGCGATCTGCGAACGTTACCGTCATATGAACTTGCGGCGCGTCATTATGCGGAGAACACTTTTTGCACAATTCGGATTCATCGATGGTAACGGTCACTCCCGGCATACGCGATGCATACGAGCGAATGCTTGGCAGATCGGACATGATAAAATGCACCATAGTATTCTTATAGAGTGTTTTCTCGCCGTCTTTCGGGCATACATATTCCACCCTGTCAGGCGGTGCAGCCACTTTATAACACATGGCGCCGATATCGGATAATTTCGACGGCGGTGATCTTTTCGCCAGAACGGTAAGTTGTTTTTGAATTTCATTTGAACTGAGTCGTTGCATAGTTTGCACCTCTTGGACCTTTTTTACGTCGGCCGTCTTTTGGTAAGCGTGAATGCCGGTCACGATGCCAAACCCGAAAACGATCACGACAAGCGTAATAATAAGTTCCATACATCACTCTTTCAGTTGAATGCCGAATAGTTGCTGCAAACGCGGCAGATATGTCTTGAGCGGAGTTTCGGCATCCCGTTCATCGGTATGTATAAGGCTTCCGGTCACAAATTCATACATGAGCGTAAGGTCTCGAGCGTTGTCTATCTGCATAGAATGTAGGTCGTTGCCATATGATATGATTATACTGATGACAGGATCCGTGACGTTCGGGGAGCATACTTTGCATAGTTCATGCTCGTCAAGCGAGATATCCAAACCTTGTTCTTTCAGTTTCGGTATCATGGCGCGTATCTTAGGCAATTCCCACGCGATAAACTCAGCCATGGAAACGTTATAAACGGTCTTTTCACCGTCATCGGGGCAGATATAATCGGCATGCTGAGGAAGCAATACCGGCGAATAACACATCGCACCGACCGATGAAAGGTCTTTGGGCGGTTTTTTTACCGACAATAGCGTAAATTGTTGCTGAATGTCTTCTTTTGAAAGGCGGCCTTTTGGTTGTATTTGTTTTACTTTATCGGTGTCGGTGTTTTTTTGTAAAGCGTGAATACCTTTTACAAGACCGAATCCGAAAATGACGATAATGAGCGCAATGATCCATTCCATATTACTTGACCTTAACCCCCAGAAGCTGCTCAAGGCGCGGTATATACTCTTTCAACGGTTCTTCCGAGCCGTGAGACGTGCTGTGCTTTTTCGCCCCGCTCAGAAATTCCTGAATCAACCGCATGTCGCCGCCGTATACGCCGCGAACGATGTTCACTTTTCCGTCGGGATATGCGATCACGAGCTTGAGCTGCGGATTCTCTTTCTGATTCGGCGAACATTTCTTACAGAATTCGCTTTCGTCAAGTTTTGCTTCAAGGCCGAGTTTTTGCAGTTCTTTGACCGACTCGCGCATCTGCGGCAATTCCCACAGGATAAATCCGGTCATTTCTGTCGTAAAAATGGTCTTATCGCCGTCTTTCGGGCACACATATTCCGCGCGATCAGGCGGAGCTGCGATCTCATAACACATCGCCCCCGGCGCCAAGGCGATCGGCTTAAGGCTATGTGACAATTTTTTCAATTTTGATTGGATGTCCTCGCGGGTAAGGCGTTTCTGCTGAGAGGATGTGCCGTCATTCTCTATGACAGGCTTTTTCCCCAACGCGTTGATCGTCTTCGGCACCACGATACTTGCCGTAAACCCAAAAATAACCACAATAATGATAATTAAAATATCAGGCATGGTAAACCTCCGAGGCTATATGAAAGGATAGCGATAAAAGACGTAATCGTCAAGCTGCAATACACAGCGTTATTTATAAAAATATTAAACAAATTAAAATCGGGAGAAGCAATCGTAAAAGAAATATGGTAATACGCTTAAATGGTTTAGCAATACTCGCTTCATAATCAGTGAAGATATGTATAATACCTGCAAAAATCAACGCTAATATTATTACCATAAAAATCGACGTCTTATATTCTAGAATAAATGGTAACAATAACAAACTAGCAAAAATTGATAACCATATATTTAAATAATGTTTAGCTATGTCGTAATTTTTTTTTATTATAAATTGCAAAAATGAATTGGTTGAAACCATCATTAATGGCAAGAATGCAACGGCTTTTACAATTTGATTATTCTGGATAAAAATAATAACTAATAAACAAAAATATATAAAAAAAGAAAAACTCCAAACATTAAACCGTTTGGAAATAAAATTACACGAATTTATCAAATCAGTATTTGTTGCAGAATAATAAAAGACACAATTTAATGTATTTTGCTGTAAAAGCGTTGAATGTGATGCTATCCACGTAACATCAAAATCATGGTTATTTTCTCCTTCAAAAAGATGATCTAATATATTTGTATTGAGTAGTATAAAAAAATCACAAGTTGCCCCAGGAAGAATTTCTATAAAATCTGGCGAAATAAAAAAACCTTCCAAATTGCCTTTGATTGAAACCGTTATCTTTTCATGAATTAATGTGTTCTTTATCGAAAAGATTTGTGTTTTGGGTTCATCATATTCATTAATGGAACCAAAAGTAATTATATGTTTTGATAATTCAGGTTTATCTCCAATAATGACAGCTACATTTTTCTTGTGAAATTCTTTTATTATATACGAAAACTCTTCTTCTAAAATATTTCGTTTAAAAGCAACCTCTTTAACAAGTTGATACTCTTTAATCGTTATCTGCATATCTTCTGCAAAAGAATTCAACAACTCTATGATATACATAAAATTTCCCGGTAAAGAAGCGGCCTCAGTTTGGACCTGTTTCTTATCTTTTTGAGGAAAATAATCCTCTTTCATCGCACACCACGGGCATGCCGTTAGATGATCGGG
Source organism: uncultured bacterium (assembly GCA_964539615.1). Taxonomy (GTDB): domain Bacteria; phylum Macinerneyibacteriota; class Macinerneyibacteria; order Macinerneyibacteriales; family CAYRFE01; genus CAYRFE01. The sequence goes on along the minus strand of CAZIJP010000137.1, from coordinate 77 downwards.
ATAATAATGCAGATGGTTTACAGCACACATCTTCTTTTTTATCGTATGTGTGTCAAACATGATCTCAAAATATTTTT
>CAZIJP010000136.1:3338-7188 GCA_964539615.1 uncultured bacterium | reverse complement strand
CATCACCGCTTCGTCGTCATCCATCTCACCAGTGACCGCATACCCGAGTTTTTCATAAAACTTCATCGGCCCGTTTTCGCCCGGCACACAGCTGAGCTTGATCCGCTTTGACGCAGGAAGGCTGAGCGCATACGTTTCAAACGACCTTATTGCCTGAGCGCCGAATCCGAGTTTCTGATAACGCGCATCGATCATAAACCGCCATAAGTACGGCTGTTCATCATTCTCTTCGATCGAACACATGATGAATCCGACCGGCACCTCATCCGCGTAAATGGCGCGAAACCATGCTTCTTCCGGATAAAAATGTGCTTGCGCGATAGATACGGCATTGCTGGCAACGCATTTATCTTGTTCAGGTTTTACTTTAAGTTTTAAAATTACACTAAGATTGTCACGCGTTACCTCACGTAGAGTAACAATGGAATCTTTTGTGACAGGTGGTTGGTCTATTGGTTGTTCCATTATATTCTCCTTGTTACTTGTCGTGAATCATTTCATTCTGACCAATTCGCCTTGTACCGGGGAATGATCCGTTTTCTTTTCACCGTTTACGATAACCGTTTCGAAAAAACATTTGATCCCGGTCGCATTATACAGTTTTTCGGTATTTTGAACATGGAAATGCAGATGCGGTTCGCTTGAGTTGCCTGAGTTTCCGCAGCGTCCGAGATAACTTCCTGCGTGAATCCGCTGTCCCTGATGAACGCTCACGGTATTCTGCTTAAAATGTGCAAAGACTATATATTCATTTGCGTCGGTCTTGATGATCACACAATTTCCGAGCGGGATATACGGATCCATTTCTTTCGGGATATTATCCTTCACACCGTCCACCGCCAGCACGACCGTTCCGTCACACGGAGCATAGAGCTTTTTCCCGAACGCATAATAATCATCATTTGTCTTACCGTCGGTCTTGAAGCTTTTACCGTCGGCGCCGTGCATCACAAAATCGAATGCGTTTTTATACGGTTTATAGTCAACATGGTAATTTTGTTTGGAAGTATCGCCGCCCCAGAACACATACCATTCATCCTTGAAAGGAAGGCGCATTTTGGTGACCGTACGTTCGGGCGTCGGAATATCCGGCACCCATGCATCAACGAATAGACCGTTTATTTTTCCGGCATCATCAGTTGAGATATATACGGTGAGCGTCATTTGTAAAAAAATTGTCTTATACACGCCGTAGGTCATTTTATATCGTACGAATTCCATGGACTGTATAACGCCGGCTTGTGTTTTCAGTCCGCTTAAAAATTCCGTTGTTTTCTCAAGCGGTAATGCGTTTTGCATCTCCGGCGAAAAAGAATTGAATATCTCCTCATAGGCACCGCTGTTATAATTGGTAAGAAATAGTTCAGCATTTTTTTTATAAACGGCCGTCTCAGCCTGAGCCCACAGCACATTCATACCGCAAAGGATAGATACTGCTAAAAGACAAGAAAACACTGCTGCTTTGTTCATACACGTCTCCGTTTCTCAAGCCGACATCTGCCGACCGAATTAAACAACACGGTTCAGTATATGATATGAATTTTAATTAAGCAACAAATAATGAATATTATTGAACGAAAAACTCGCTCACTGCATCATTCTGCGTTTATCAGTACCGCCGATCATCACGCCGCGACACATTTCGTGCAGACGGGAAATGATACGTTCGTCGAGTTTGCCGACAAGTTCGGCCGGTGACAGGTCGGAGATGAATACGGTCGGCAATTTTTCCTGATACCGTTTATTAACGAGCGTAAATACTTTTTCACGTCCCCAATCATCGAGTGTTTCAATGCCGAGGTCGTCGATGATGAGAAATTCCGATTCGGATGCATTTTTCAAACGCATCTCTTCCTGCGTAGCGCGAAGTTCGGTAAGGAAAGCAGGCAAGCTGATATACAGCATATTGAGAAGTTTGAACCGTAAAAACATCGGTTTATAGATAAGATCAAGGAGAACCGCCACACCGAGATGTGATTTGCCGGTGCCGACAGGACCCATCAAAAGAAGGCTTTCGCCTGTCTTCAACACGGTATCAAAATTATCCGCATAGGTTTTCAATGATGTGAACGCCGCTTTGTTGTTCTCTTCAACGACGAACGAGTTGAACGACTTATTCATGAATCGGCGTGCAATGTTTGACGACTCAAGCATCTCGTTGTACGCATGCGGGCAGAGCGCCAGGTATTCGCGGTTGTTGTTGAATTCTTCCACGACAAAAACACGTTTTGTCCGCTTGCATAAATAACAGCTTTCTTCGCCGTTCACGGTAACAGGCTGCATCCCGTATTTTTCACGAGACAATTTATCCAGGTCGGCATGATATTTTTTCAATGCATCATTGAGTTCATTCAGTGAATGAACCGGCGTTTTAAGCGAATAGGTCATGGGCTCATTGTTGAGAAAATAATACTTGCGGAACAATGTATCGAGCGCGTTTTTATCGGTACCTTCAGATAACAAGCGTTGATACGCCGCGGTCATAAGAGCGGCGCGGTAATTGCGGTATTGTTTGAGCGGGGCATCGTTGGCTGGATGGCTGTGCTTCAGAAGACGGTTGTAGCCGTGATCCTCAAGCGATTTTCCCGTCATGAGGTAGTTGAAATATTCTCGAAGCGATTTGAAATCAGCCATTGTCTTTGTTTTATCATCAAGCATATAATGCCTCCTCCATTAAAAAATACCAAAAATGTGCAATGCCGTCAAGTTAAAACTGTTTGTATCGTCTTAAATGGGGCAAAGATACGGGTTTTACTGAGAAATGTCCCAGCCCTGATCGCCGATAAGCGGTACGAAGATACATCCGTCGCCGGTTGAAGAGACAAGCACACCGTCGCGTTTTACTGCTTTTATTAGCCGCTGGCTGAAACGATCGCCGACAGGTATAACAATGATACCGCCCTCTTTGAGCTGATCGGCCAATGCCGCCGGGATACGCGGAGCAGCTGCAGACACAACGATCCTGTCATACGGTTGACGCAGCGGATACCCGAGTGTGCCGTCACCGGCAACTAGATGAGCCTTAAAATATCCCAGATCGTCAAGCACTTCCCGGCATTTTTTTACAAACGGCTCGATTCGTTCGATCGAATAAACGATATGGGCGCATTCACATAAAATGGCAGTTTGGTATCCTGACCCGGTTCCAACTTCAAGAACTTTTTCTTTCCCGCTCAGATCGAGAAGTTCAAGCATACGTGCCACGATATACGGTTGCGAGATCGTTTGCTCTTCACCGATGGGAAGCGGGTTATCGTTATAGGCGTTCTTGCGCATGGACTCCGGCACAAACCACTCACGCGGGACATTCAGAAATGCCTTAACGATCAAGTCTTCGGTGATGCCACGTGCGATGATCTGTTCCTGGACCATCTTCTCACGGCTGATGCGCATGTTTTCTCTGAATCTGTCTATAGTCACGACAATCCTTTCGCTCGGTTCTAGGTGTATTATACGGGATAACCATCAAAATTCCACCTGTTTTATTAACAACATCATGTTAGCGATTTCAAAATTGCGTTTTCGTCTTATTAATCGTATACTTAACGAAAAACGGGAGGTTCATCATGCCTGCTTTCACCTTCAATCACAACAACATCAACGTCTTCGATCTGGAAAAAAGCGTCGCGTTCTATAAAGAAGCGCTCGGGCTCACAGAAGTACGCCGGCATACCGCACAGGACAGCTCATTCACGCTGGTTTTCTTAGGCGATGGAGTAACAACTCACCGCATCGAACTTACCTGGCTTCGCGACAGGAAAGAACCGTACAACCTCGGCGATAATGAGATGCACATCGCATTCAGCGTGGATGATTATGCCGCAGCTCACAGTCTGCATGAAAAGATGGG
>CAZIJP010000136.1:0-3238 GCA_964539615.1 uncultured bacterium | reverse complement strand
TCGATCGTATCGAAGCGCTCTGTAATCCTGGATTATCGGGTCAAGCCCGATAATGACGCATTTAAGAGAGTTTCATCAATTGCAATCAACAAGGGGCGCGGGGACGAATGTCCCGCTAAAAAAACCAATTCCCCTTCCGATCTTCAGCGCGCAAGCGCTGCGGGAGGGGCAAGGGGTGGGTACCGCTTAAATCTTTACCATCACTTGCATTCATTTTCCTATAGTGATATACTTTCATTACTATCCAAGGAGGTCATTATGCGTTTTATTATTTTGCTGACATCCATCGTTCTTCTTTCTGCAGCTGCACTTTTTGCACAATCTCTTGATAAAAAAATGATCGTTACCGTTAAGAAAGTAGACGGCACGGTGATCCAAGGCACACTGGTCCGCATAGCCAATGCAGAAGACAAAGAATTCGGATTTGATGCACCGTTTGATGTGACCATGGAGCAATTGGCATTCAAGTTGTATTGGAAAGATGTTAAAAAGGTCACCTACACGACACAACTCATCGATTTTTTGAAAACCGACGGACGCGCAATTCGCTCCGCTTCGGCATGGGGATGGATCCGTTTCTATATCGACGACGGTAAAGAGATCAAAGCCCACGAAATGCGCTCAATGAAATTCATCTCTGCCGGTACGATCAAAGAGAACGGGCTGGAAGACACAAATCCTTCAAAAAACACCACCGTTGACTACAAAGTGATATGCCCACATTGCGGCAGCACGATAACGGTAAAAGGAACGGCTGAATAATTACCGTGTTATGAACGCCTTTGCAGTAAGAAACGTTAAGCGTAAAACCTCCCCGCAGTTGTTCGGGGAGGTTTTTGTTGAGAATATCTTTAGCACTTTATTTAACAAGGAGTTCTTATGAAAGCATTGAAATGGATCAACCCGCTTCTCGGTATTCTTTTCCTGGCGCAGACCTTTTCCATCCTTGCCGTAAAATTACTTCCATACCGGGATTGGTTCAGTGATCTTCATAATTTTTGCGGGATCGCCTTGATCATCACCGCTGCGGTCCATGTGGTACTGAACCGCAGTTGGATTAAAATGACGTATTTTAAAAAGAAAAAATAATGCTTACAGACTTTTAGGATTACAGATCCGCAATACCGGCAACAAAAATGCTCGTGCTCCAAAAACTCTCTTAGCATGGGCATATTCTTTTGCATCAAAATAAGCGCGTTTTTTAAATATCAATGAAATAAGATACGAGGTATCAAATTCCGGCGGAAGCATCATCATGCTCAGCAATACCGATGCCGCAAAGAGTAAACAACTCCAGTGTATGAATTCGGGTATCTGCATGATCGTGCTCACGGCCGTTCCGATAAGACCAGCCCATGACAAGATGTTGATAAGAGGCGCAATTGTTTTTTTCATGAGCAATGGAAAATATTTCCGCTCATATTGTATAACGCGCCCGGCTTCGTATCCTGCAAGCGTGACCGCTGCGACCGAAGTATTGTCAAAGACCTTGGTTGAAAGAATAAGTGTTTTGTTTTCAGGCACATATCTTCCGGCCGCACGTATCTCGCCTGATCGTACGGTCACTGTATCAATGCTTGAGTTTTTTATCAATTCATCGGCAATTGCCCCGGCTTTCAAGCCTTTGGCGCAAGCGTAAGCGGATTTGTTGAGTGCAGACATAAACCGAACACGCGACAACACGATCAAAAACAAAGCGACCCCAAATACAATATACGTCCAATCAAAATACATACTAAAATCCTCCTTTGAAATCGTTCCACTCATGGTATAGCATAAACCGCAAGCTTGTCAAAGAATTTTCATGCCTTTGCCTGATTTTATGTCAGTTCTAAGGTGAAAAAGGGTGTTGTGGGTTTCTCTGTGTTTTCAATAAGGCCTTTATGGATATATTGTTTCTGTCCTTTCCCTATTTTCTCCTTGACCGATTTGTTCGTACGACGTACTATTGACGAAACGAAAGGGGCCCTATGAAAATCGATGCTTACAATCATGCAGAATCTCTCGTGTCTTTTATAAATGCCTCGCCGACCGCTTTCCATGCGGCCGATATGGTAGAACAGTCGTTAAAAAAAGAAGGTTACCTCGAATTGAAAGAGACTGCCCGCTGGGAATTGAAACCCGGTACCGGGTATTATGTCAAACGCAATGACACCGCTCTTATTGCCTTTATTGTCGGCAAATCGCTTCCGCAGGAGACCGGCTTTCGTATCGTCGGCGCACATACCGACAGCCCATCGCTGAAAATTAAACCGAATACGGAATCTGTGAACAATTTTTATGCAAAGATAGGCGTGGAAGTATACGGCGGCCCGATCGTGAGCACCTGGCTTGATCGCGAACTCGGCATTGCCGGGCGCGTCATCGTAAAATCAGGCACTTCACACAAAACGGTTCTTTTCGATACCAAACGCCCTGTCGCCATGATCCCGAATGCTGCCATTCACATGAACCGCGATATCAACAAAGGTTTTGAATACAACCGGCAAAACCATTTGCCCGCCATCTTATCTGTCATCGACAACAAGCCGGAAGACGGTGTATTGAATACCTTTATCGCCGAACAATTAAAAATTTCTGTAAATGATATTCTCGACTATGAATTGTATCTGTATGATTGTGCTCCCGCATGCATCATCGGGCTCAACGGTGATTTCATATCAGCAGGAAGACTGGATGATCTTGCCATGTCGCACGGTATCCTGACCGGATTGAAAGAAACCAAAAATCCGTCTTCAACCGTAGTCGGTTTGTTCTTTGATAACGAAGAGATTGGCAGCCAAACTATGCAGGGAGCCGATTCGAATTTCATGCGGGATACGCTCGAACGTATCGTGACCGTCATGGGCGGCAATCGCGAGGATGTGTTCCGTGCTTATGCCGCATCATCAATGATCTCTGCCGACATGGCCCATGCGCTGCATCCCAACTATGCCGATAAGCATGATTCTTCATACGCGCCGATCGTCAATAAAGGCCCCGTGATAAAATCAAACGCCAACTACCGTTACGCAACGACCTCGGAAACATCCGTGATGTTTGAACTGTTGTGTAAAAAAGCAGGCGTGCCCTGTCAGAAACTCATCCCGCGTTCCGATTCCACGCCGGGTAGCACCATTGGGCCGACGACATCCGCTCAGTCAGGAATACCGACCGTCGATGTAGGCAACCCTATGTGGGCAATGCATTCCGTACGAGAGACCGCAGGTGTGCAGGACCACTTATCGATGACACTTGT
>CAZIJP010000135.1:0-7188 GCA_964539615.1 uncultured bacterium | reverse complement strand
CACTCAAGCCATTGTGTGATATTCAGATTCCCGCGTTGCGTTTTCTCAAGAATAGCATAATACGACTTCCGCTCCAACCTGATTTGTGCCGACATGCTGTAAAACCGTTGGGGGCTGCCGTCGGCTCGGGCCAGAAGCATATCGGTCAGTGCCCGGGCAATTCGTCCGTTACCGTCATCAAATGGATGCAGGGCAACAAACCATAAATGCCCTATGCCGGCTTTGATAACCGGCTCTACACTGGTAATCGTATTAAACCAGTCAACAAATACATCCATTTCTTCTTGCAGCACTTTTGCATCAGGAGCCTGGAAATGGACTTTCTCTTTCCCGATCGGACCGGAAATAACCTGCATCGGGCCGTTAAGATCTTGACGCCAATCCCCTACCGTGATTTTATACATGCTGTTACGTCCGGTCGGAAATAAAGCGGCATGCCAATCAAATAATCGTTGCTGCGTTAATTCCTGCATGCAATGTTGGGTAGCATCCATCATAAGATCAACCATGCCATCAACATGACGATCCGAAGCAATAAGTCCGCCGATATCCATGCCTAATCGCTTTGCGACAGATGATCGTACTTGGTCGGGATTTAAGATTTCCCCTTCGATTTCAGTCGATTTGATAATATCGAGCGTCATGGTTTCTAAGACGGCTTCTTTACGCAGATCAAAACCAAGTGATTCCATTTTCCCGATTATCTTACCTTGTAGTTGCCGCACCTGGCTTAATGACGACACAAGCAGTTCATTATCCCAACTGAACCGAGGCCAATTTTTATGTTGATAGATGAACATGGCTATTCTCCGCATAATATGCGGAGAATAAGGCTGATAATCTCCGCATGTCTTTGTGTGTTGTTAAATTCATACACAAAGAATATCACAATAATAATCGTTTGCAAGGTGTATTTTCGCAGCATTTTATTGCCAATATCTGAAATATGCCTTACTATTATCCTTGTAGTTTACGTGGATAGAAAATTTAAAGAGGTATGAGAAAATACATGGAACAGCAAAATTTATCAAAAGAATCTATCATAGAGGAATTACAAACCCTTAAACAATTCTTGACACTACGTTACGGTGTTTCACGTATAGGGTTATTCGGATCTTTTGCTCGAAATCAGGCACGACCGGAAAGCACTATTGATATTGTCGTTGAATTACTGGAACCGGATATGTTTGCTCTGGTTCATATGAAAGAAACGTTCGAGGAAATCTTCCAACATTCGGTTGATATTGTCTCTATGACTGAGTTAATAAACGCTTCATTGAAAGAACGTATCGAGCACGAGGCTATTTTTGTCTAGTTTATTTCAAAATAAATATTTTCACCGTATCGATTCAGTTGAACCGCTTATGTCCGAATGCTAGGTATATTCTCATACAATCGGGCTACTTCACAGTGAAGGCCTTGAGCATATGGAATTGATTTTATTGAATGACAAAAATCACGTTCTTCTAACGATAGGAGCTTCTCAATTAAAATACTATCGGAAAAATACCGCTTCTCTACTGCATTTCGAAACATGGTTATATATAAGGATATATCATATCGCTGTAATAAATACGATGCAAATGCACCTGCGATCGGGTATGATATCCAGTCTGATATTCCATAAAAATGCTCATCATCGATCAACGTTGTGATCGGTATATATCTCCCGGTATCGAGAAAATATCGGCATATGCTTTCATTTGGGATACCATGCCAGACTCTATCAAAATGCATAGCAAGCCCTTCTCGAATGAATGCTTGCTGTGGTCTCCCGAAAGCATGATAAGAGATTAAATGTGCATCTTCGTGATACCCGATGCATTGACATGTTTCATTAAAAACAGCATAAATCGTGTCAGGCGGAGCTGCAAAACCATTACACGGTTCGTTATCGCCGTATGCTTCCCCTACTTCTTCCGGAGAAGTACATAAAAAATAACAAATATGAAGTGAAGGAGAGATATTCAAAAAAGCATGAATTTCAGCATAACATTGTTCTTGATATGCAGCGATCGAATCAATCTTGGTGTCTATAAATGAATTTTGTGGATAATGAAACAGATAATGCTCTGTTTCTATTGTTTGCCAAATCTTACTAATCATTCCTGGCACCTTATTCGATATTCACAACAGTAGTTATCACAAACAGCTCCTTCTTATCTCGACAAAAACAAATCAATCAAGAGTATAATAGAGGATACCTTCTTTTCCCAGCGAATATTCACCAAGAAGCTGTCCTTCCTTAGAAATAATAAATGCCCCGCCGAAATAATCATCATTAATATAATTCGTGCCCAATGTCAAGGCTTCTGTCTTTTTAATTTGTTCGCAGTAATCAGGTATTTCTTGTGTTACCCATCGATCGGTATCATATGATCGATCATCAAAACCTCTCGCAAAAGGATACAGCATAATATCAGCGCTTTGGTCCTTAACTAATTGGGCCAATCTATCGTCAAAGAGATCACCACAGATCAAAAAGCAGATCTTGCCGAATTCGGTTATTACCGAAGAAACTGCATCACCCTCTTTGTAAATATCATTTTTTATCCTTGGATCATGCCAACCATTCGACATGCGCCGGTATGTAAGAATTATGTGCCCGGATCGATCGATCAATATTGCAGTATCATATAAACTGTTTTCTTCACGTTCAAAGAAGCCCAAGGCAACATAGATCCCTTTTTCTTTTGCACAAGCACAAATGTCAATGATGATCGCACTTGTTATTTCTATACCGAGGGTTATATCGTGCTTAGGATCGTCGGTATTGGCCAATCCCGTTAATGCCGTTTCTGAAAATAAAACCAAGGCAGATTTATTTGCTGCAGCTTCACGGATTGCGTTTTTTATTGAATCGATATTTTCTTCCAGTGTTGCTCGTATTTTGTGAACAACAAGGGCAGCTTTAAAATTTTTCATAATATCTCCTTAAGTTTTATATTTTATGAATTAAATCCTCATATAGTGTTTTAAGCACGTTGTTAAAAAGATATCAAAGGATTCCATCCCCTTCCACTCTTTTTGAAAACATTCGATTATTCCCGGAACGTAGCGAAAACCTTCTTTCGCATATGCGTTCCCTATTACCTGCACTTTCTCCGAATCATATGTTAACCATAACGAAGCAGCTCGCATGATATGTTCGTCGAAAACATTGGCCCATGACGCGACACCATCATCCCATGCATATCGATACCGTAGCATTTCCGGTAAAACTGGTTTCAATAAATGAGCATAGCGAGAAATCTCTTTAAAATTATCATCCAAATATTTCGCCAAACTATAATGCAATAATTCATGAATAATTGATGCTCTATCAGGGGTATGGCATAACAGGTAAATAGTATTATCATAAAAGACCGGATCTGTAATCTGAGGAGCCTGAAGATAATTTGGAATAAATCTGAACTCCGGAAGTTCTTGCATTGGTATTTTCATCTTTCGAGTGAACAATTTCATTGTATCAAGAATCTGTCGTTCAAATGATGGTTCAAATTCTGCTAAAGACCGTTTGTATGAAGTCCATGCTTCAGATAATTCCGGAATGGTGCTCATTTCTGTCAAAATTGATGGTAATTTATACAGCCATTGCTTTGTATCTTCATCTTTTTCTTCGTCGCTTATATGATCCAAGGAATCAAGATAGCAATCAAGCATCTGTTCTTCGCTCTCAGAATAATTATTGCTCCCAGTATAATAAAATGAAGCCAAAGCCAACAGAAAACCACGTGGCCAATAGGGGTTGACCGGGCACGATTCTAATCGTGTGTTCTTAAAATAGTCGGTTAATAAATCGTTTTTCTTTATAGAAGAAATTAAGGTTTTAATTGCCGGATCAAGGTCTCGAGGACATAAATCATAACCAGCCGCATGTAATCCACAATACACAAGAAAAATATTCTTGCTGCAAAATACATGATTATCATTCATACTATGGTTCCTTGCTTCATTAGTGCCCACTTATATTTCAAATATATTCACCTTCTGAATGCTATTTTAGCGATCACGACAATAACACCATTCATTGCGTAGGAATTTGAGACACCGCTTGCGTCATTTTAAAACTTCGTTTTGGGTATAAATACAACAAATCCTTCCTTCTCGTTAAGTTTCTTTTTTTGTTCATTACGATATCCTTGTATAAACAAGACTAAGGAATCATCTGTAACGCCAACAAGTTTACACATGCCCCATATATCTTCAAGTTCTTTGCTTGCCAGGTCTTTCAAATAAGTATTTGTTGTTTTATCGAAAACTGAAATATGCATTTTCCCTTTTTCGCAAAGAATATTGCCTCCATACACAGCATAAAGTTTATTATCGGATGATCGGATTGATCCGATAAGCATATCACCTTCCATGCCATTGCCCGATGATTTATACCTATATGATGTATATGAATTATGAATAGTTCTTGTTAAAGATTTGATCAATAAGAAATTCTTATCAAATATTTTAATTGTAAATGGTTTTTGATAACTCCCAATATATAAAAAAGACTCGTCAGCGGAAATACAACCGCCATTAAGCGCTTGACCATTGATATCATTCCCTACTATTGGCGATGAATATTTCATGTCTTTAATAACAGTGCCATTTTGATCTAACACAAAAAGTTCATGCTCATAATTATCATGAAACACAAAATAATTATTAAAAACAACCATTTGCGAACGGGTGCCTAAAACGGTTGCTAATACTATATCGTCGATATAATGCCCTGTCCTATCGTAGATGCTTACCTTATTTAATTTATCATCAAAAATATATATTTGATCATTTGAAATTGTTAACGACGCCGGGAATAGTAATTCTCCCGGGCCCTTCCCTTTGCGAAACGATATCGTTGAGTCTAGTTTTCCGGAAAAACTATAAAAATTGAGATTAAATGATTCTGAAGAATCTTCCATAAAATAAAGATGTTGTTTTTGAATGCCATTGATCATAAATGCTGCGCGGGAAAGCGGTTTACTTTGAGGCGACCATGATGATTGAGCGTTGATCGTAATAGATAAAAACAATGACAACAAAATACTCAACGCCATGATATTGCCAGAATATTTCATACGATCTCCTTTATTGCTTTTCAGTAAATGTTATCGAAGCAAGTCGTCCGGTTTCTATGAATCCGCAGTCTTGATACACCTTATTAGACGTTGCATTGGTATCATCCGTATACAACATCGGTGTTATACCCTCTGTTAATAATTGCTCGCTCAGTGCAGTGACGATATGCGACGCATACCCCTTTTTTCGTAATTCACGAGGCGTATACACCAAATTGATACGACCATATTCTTTTGTTCTATGTGCAATATTTGCCATTGAAACAACAGCTTCTCCGTTATGTAAAACATATAGATTTCCGGAATTAATTAATCGTTCGGCCGTTTTGATATAATCACCCTTTTCGGCAGGTTTATTAAATGCATCACGTGTAAAGCCTGCGCTGAATTCAGCAATAATATCGATATCGCTTTCGCCGGCACAATATACGCGCCATGAAGTATTGGAATGTGGTATTGCTTGTGGGCAATAATATGCAATCATGCCCATACCGGGGACAAGTTTAAGATCATGTTTTGTTGCATACAATCCACTGAATGGTTCAACCGATCGAGGCATCCCAATAACTGAGGGTATGGACCGTGTTTTCAATACTTCAACCAATTCTTTGCAATATTGACGTATTTGATCATCCGAGCATCTTTCATCCATCCACAACCACATAGAATTGTTTATATTCTGCGCTGCGACACAAGTACCCTCATCTGATATAACAGCAAAGGCCTCGGGATCATCTAAAATACGATAGAATAAATTATACGTTACGGCCGTTTTATCATCAAATGGCAGTAGAGCACGCATTTCTTCAGGACTTTTAATACCGAACATACGTTTTCATCCTCACTTAGTTGATCTTATTTTTCAAGACAAATATCCAGGCATAATTATTATCCCGCTCCTCCTGAGAAGCGTAATCCTCTGCGACACTTGAATCATACATTGAAAGCAGGATAATATACTCTTTATTGACTCCAAGCACATAATAACCATAACTACTATTTTTCAACTTCTTATTCCAAATGTCACAAACATACTTCCCCGAGTTTTTATCAAAAACAAAGAGCGTGTTTTCAACGTGATAAGGAACCAAACCGTTCTGATCATAGGTATACCCCTCTCCAAAAGGGATATAAAGGTATTGATTATATATGGCCATTGTCTCAACCATCATATTTCCTGATAAAGACACGTTTTTATCTCTCTTTAACCATTTACATTCATAGTATGAATCAGAAACTTTTTTTGTTATAGTATGACGTTTGTTCAAATTAAGATCATATTTTTCAATACGATAGGGCAGATTATAATAACCTAAATACAAGCTGGGGTCTGATTGGTCGATCAGTAATCGTCCAAATCGAACAGGAAAGGTAAAAAAGTCACTTTTCGAAATAATACCCTCTTCATACCCTATCTTGGATACTACTTCTCCATTTTGATTGAGTTTCATGATCTTATTATTCAAGGCATCATGCAAATAAAAAATACCATCATAATAATCAAAATCTTGAACATATCCTAATTCGGCGGGAAGCAAGATATCATCAATGGGTTTTCCTTCTATATCATAGATGGCTATTTTCTTTAAAGACCAGTCATAAAAAAACATTCGATTATCCCGAATTTTAAAAAAGAAATTGAATTTAACTTCTCCGGGTCCTTTGCCTTTATTGATCACAACAGTTTTCTCTTTCTGTCCATTAACCTTATAAAAAGTAATTTGGAATTTGTTTCCTTCATCGGATAAAATATAAATCAAATCATTACTAAACCCACAGCAGCGTGAAGGGTTATTCCCTGTAATTTGATTTAAGCCCCATACAAAGGCAACGTCAGTTTCAATTACTTTGGGTGGATGAATATTATTACTCGTGCTTCCCGTTTTACATTGAATCAAAAAGCATACTGTTATTAATATCAACAGCCATTTCATTAAAAGCCTCCTAATTACGATTTAAGCCGCCCACTTTTAAAAAACGCACAATTAAACCGAAAATACAATCGATTGCTTAATGTATCTTCATAAATAATCTAACCGGGTGCAAATTCCCATTTTTTGATTTAAGGAACGTAATACATTGGCCACGTTATCACAACTCGCTTATTTAATCTCTT
>CAZIJP010000134.1:0-7201 GCA_964539615.1 uncultured bacterium | reverse complement strand
TTAACGCAGGATGTATGAACGCAGGGGCGGGAAACCGTTGAAGTATATCGAGCAGTAGCTCTGCGTATACGCGCCGGTTGTGAATATGAACACTTTGTCGCCCGGCTGGGTGGGGTGCGGCATTTTGTATTTGAATTTCTCATACATGATGTCCATACTGTCGCATGTCGGACCGGCAATGATGATCTCCTCTTCGTCGCCTTTGCGGTCGAAGTAAATCGGATATTTCAATGATTCGTTCAAGGTCTCGATCATGCCGCCGAATACGCCCACATCAAGATAGACCCATTTGTGCGCATCGTAGCGTGCTTTTTTGGAGATCATGATGATCTCAGATACCATGATACCCGAATCGGCCACGAGCGAACGTCCCGGTTCAATGAAAAGCTCCGGCATGCCGTCGGAAAAATCTTCCTGCAGAAAACGCAGGATTTCCGTTGCGTATATTTCTACGGGCTGTGTAGGCTGAATATAGGTAGCAGGGAAACCGCCTCCGAGGTTGATCATTTTCAAATCGACGCCTTTTGCGGCAACAGAGTCGAAAAGATAATCGCATTGAGCGATAGCATCATCCCACTGGCCGATATCGCGCTGTTGAGAGCCGACATGGAACGAAAGGCCGTAGGGGATAAGACCGAGTTTTTTCGCTTCAAGGATAAGGGTATAGGTAAGGTCCGGATGTGATCCGAATTTACGGGAAAGCGGCCAATCGGCGCCTGTGCCCGATGTGAGGATACGGAAGAATACTTTTGAACCCGGAGCATATTTGGAGATCTTTTTCAGATCTTCTTCGGAATCGGTGGCAAAGATACGAATGCCTTTTTCATAGGCATATTGGATGTTCTCGATCTTTTTGATGGTATTACCGTAGCTCATACGACTTGTCGGCACGCCGAGGCGGAGCAATTGGTCGAGCTCGTAGACCGTAGCAACATCGAAGTTGGAACCAAGGTCGCGGAGAAGTACGATGACCTCGTCCATCGGGTTTGCTTTAACGGCATAATACACATTCACCATGGGCATATGTGCCTTAAGCTCTTTGTATTTTTGTTCTATAACGTCAAGGTCAACCAGCAGGAACGGTGTTTTTTTGTCTTTCATGAATTTCTTAACACGTTCGAGTTTTTCCGGCGGGCAGAACTGGTCAAGATTGAAGGAATACTGTTCTTTCATTGCGGCCTCCTTTGGGCATTTTTTCGTTGAAAAAACTATAAGATAAATGTGAAAAAAGTCAATAAAAAAAATCAGAAAAAAATTGAATGGCGCTGAATTAACCGCGATTATACGAAACTATCCGAAAATAAAAGAAAGCGCGGCATTGCACGCGCTTTCAAAAGATTTTGATATAACAACGGGTTCAGTGTGACAATAAATAATCGTAGGCGGCCAGAGCGGCTTTCGCACCTTCGCCTGCAGAAATAACGATCTGTTTGTAGGGCGTATCGGTCACGTCGCCGGCGGCAAAAATACCGGGAACGGACGTGTTGCAATGCGCATCGATCATGATCTCGCCGTTTTGATTGAGCTGCAAGAAATCTTTCACGATATCAGAGTTCGGTATCAGGCCTATCTCAACAAATATACCGTCGAGTTTGATCGTTTTGGCAGCGCCGGTCAGGCGGTCGCGTATGATCGCTTCTTCTAAGCGTGCAGTGCCCTTGAGTTCATGCACTACGGTGTTGAAAAACACCTCTATTTTGTCTTTAAACGGCTCTATCTTCTCACGGACGATAGTATCTGCGGTAAAGTCCTCGAGGAACTGGAAAACGTAAATTTTCGTGGCTATCTTCCCGAGATCGACGATCGCTTCGATAGCGGAATTACCTCCGCCTACAACGGCAACTGTTTTATCGCGGTAGAGCGGGGCGTCACACGTAGCGCAAAAAGCCACACCGCGTCCGGTCAATTCCTTCTCACCGGGTACGTCAAGCGGGCGCGAACGTTTTCCGGTGGCTATGATGAGTGTTTTTCCCTTAAATGCCTTACCATCATCGGTGGTGACCTGAAATTCATTGCCGATCTGGCGAACGAACTCGGCATGCACGAATTCATAGAGCGCAACGGGATATTCCAGCATATGTGTACGCCATTCGTCCATCATGCGCGCGCCTTCTATCTCGGGGGAACCCGGATAATTTTCCACAGTTGCTGTTGTAAGTACCTGGCCGCCCATGTCATAGGTGATAAGCCCGGTCTTCAAACCTTTTCTTGCGGCATACAGGCCGGCCGATATCGCGGCAGGGCCTCCGCCGACGATCAGTACATCATAGAGTTCGTTCGGATCAAGTGTTATCTGATGGTTCGGGCGTTCGGCCATGTCAATTCTCCTTATCTTCGAGCGTTATGTATAAAAGATCTTCCAAAGCGTAAAAAGCGTCTTCATCAGTCTCGGCGGCAACATCGAGTTCGTTTTTGATCTCATCAAGCAGATCGAGAAGATCGTTCACGTCGTCGTCGGTAAGGGTGACAGAAAATGAGTCGCCGTCCTGTTTACACAGCGGGGTTATATAATCTGCCGCTTCCCGGCTGCAGGAAAGGACAAAGTCAAGAGCTTTTTTTTCGGCCGTATCAAGTGTGATCGTATGCATAGCGCCTCCCTTTTCGATGATTATAGCAACAGAGGTTCGCCTGCGTCAAGTAGAACCGAATTCAATATTGATTTTCATGTGCCGATGTGTATAATGGTTAGTCGTAAACAACGTGATGTAAAGGCGGAGAAAGAACAGATGGCGGACAAATACCAGCAGTTGATCAAATTATTCAAAAAACGCGCCTTGAAGGTTAAAATACTTCATTCGGTCATCCGACCGATCCAGAAGATCCACTCATGTGTGTTTCAGGTGAACATTCATCTCGAATTAAAAAAACAAGCGCAGATAACCAATATCTATCTTGACCCGCCGCACAGTATGATCGCATATTATTCGCGGCTGAGTTTGAAATATGCTTTTGCCGGCAACCGATCGGGGCTTTACCGGTTGAAGGAAGAAGAGATCATGCTCAAATTGCGTGATTCAGCCGATTCGATCGTCCTCGTTGAGAAATTGATGATAAAGCCGAGTACGCCGGTAAATCTCACATTCGCCGGCACAATATATCCGTTCTCGGAACTGGAAAAACAAAAAGCTCTTGATCTTCGCGGATGGAAGATCGGGGTTGAATATGATTATTTTAAAACCGAGACCACGTCGTTTGATTTTCATAAACCGCCGAAAAATGAACTGCTGATGCAGGTTCCCTGATATTCTGCCTGTCTGTTTGCTGCGATATAAAAAAATGCAGTATTCAAAAAAATAAGCATAAAGTCGATAGATTTATTTAATTGCTTTCAATCATCATTAAATAAGTATGGATCTCAATAAAAAGACTTGAAATTTTTTTAAATATATGCTAAAAATTATTAGCACTCACCTCGAGCGAGTGCTAACAGCGAGATGAAGGGTCAGGACAATATGAAAGGAGTGATGGTATGAAAGTTATACCACTGGATGACAGAGTGCTCGTGAAGATCGAACTTACCGAAGAAAAAACAAAAGGCGGTATCTATCTCCCGGACACAGCAAAAGAAAAGACGCAGCGCGGAGAAGTGGCTGATGTAGGCAACGGTGAAAATATCGTGAAACTAGGATTAAAAAAAGGTCAAAAGGTTATTTTTGCAAAATACGCAGGCACAGAGATCAAGATCGATGAAGAGGATTTCATTATTCTCGGCAAAGATGACGTTCTTGCTAAAGTAGAAAACTAAGAAGGAGGTCATATATATGGCAAAGCAAGTATTATATAATGAAGAAGCCCGTCAAGCGCTGTTGCGCGGCGTGGATAAATTGGCTAATACCGTAAAAGTAACACTCGGTCCGAAAGGTCGCAACGTTGTGCTTGAAAAAAAATTCGGCGCTCCTGTTGTTACCAACGACGGCGTGACCATTGCTAAAGAAATAGATCTTCAGGACCCGATCGAAAATATCGGCGCTCAGATGGTTAAAGAAGTTGCTACTAAGACCCATGACGTAGCAGGCGACGGTACCACGACCGGTACTGTTCTCGCACAGGCCATCATCCGCGAAGGTTTAAAGAACGTTACCTCGGGTGCTAATCCGATGTATATCAAACGCGGTATCAGCAAAGCTGTTGAAATATCAGTTGCCCGTATCAAAGAAATAAGCAAAGACATCTCCCATAAAGACGAGATCGCTCAGGTTGCCACCATTTCGGCAAATAATGATGAAGAGATCGGTAAACTGATCGCCGATGCTATGGAAAAGGTCGGCAAAGACGGCGTTATCACCGTTGAAGATGCAAAAGGTATGGAGACCCATTTGACCGTAGTTGAGGGTATGCAGTTTGACCGCGGTTATATTTCTCCGTATTTCATCACCGATTCCGAAAAAATGATCGTTTCTTTGGAAGAGCCGTTCATACTCATCTATGACAAAAAAATATCATCCATGAAAGACCTTCTGCCGTTGCTTGAAAAAGTTGTGCAGACAGGCCGTCCGTTGCTTATCATTTCCGAAGACATCGAAGGCGAAGCTTTGGCAACTCTTGTGGTCAACCGTTTACGCGGAACCTTGAACGTTGCAGCAGTAAAAGCTCCCGGCTTTGGTGACAGACGCAAAGCAATGCTTGAAGATCTTGCTGTCCTCACCGGTGGCGTGGTCATCAGCGAAGAGGTCGGCATGAAGCTTGAGAACGCTACCATGCAGGATCTCGGCCGTGCAAAAAAAGTGAAGATCGACAAAGACAATACAACACTTGTAGACGGTTACGGCAAAAAAGAAGAAGTTGAAAAACGCGTAAAACAGATCGAAGCGCAATACGCTGCTTCCACATCTGAATACGATAAAGAAAAACTGTTGGAACGCAAAGCCAAACTTGCCGGCGGCGTGGCCGTCCTCAATGTCGGCGCTGCTACCGAAGTTGAAATGAAAGAAAAAAAGGCTCGCGTAGAAGATGCACTTGCTGCAACCAAAGCAGCTGTTCAGGAAGGTATCGTTCCGGGTGGCGGCACAACGTTGTTGAAATGTATCATTCCGCTTGAAGAAGCTGCAAAGAAAGAAAAGGGCGACGTTCGCACCGGTATAGAGATCGTTGCGCGCGCACTTGAATATCCTGCCCGCCAGATCGCAATGAACGCCGGTATGGAAGGCGCCGTTGTTGTTGAACGCCTCAAAAAAGAAAAGAATTCCAATATCGGTTATAATGCCGCCACCAACATCTTTGAAGACCTGTTGAAGGCCGGCGTTATCGATCCGACCAAAGTTGTACGTTCTGCTCTGCAGAATGCCGCATCTGCTGCTGCAATGCTCCTCACCACCGAAGCTGTCGTGTATGATGTGCCGGAAGATAAAAAACCGGCTGCTGCACCGGGCGGCATGGGCGGTATGGGTGGCGGCATGGACATGTATTGATCCGAACCATTTTTTCAAACGACCATACGAGCGGGGCTTCAGCCCCGCTTTTTTTATTTTAAAAAATACGAAGATCACTGATGTTGTATAGTTAAATGCAATGAATGGTAACGGCTGAGTTTCGTTTTTTATATTTTTTCCATTTACACATATTATGGCATAGTTTATGTCCGGAAATGAATAGAGCGTTTTTTATTGCCTGAAAGAATAATTTTGATAAATTTTCCTTCTATGAACGCAATTCAAATAAAAAGGAGTTGTTCTATGAAGAAAATTTGCTTATTCACGATCATAACTATGGTTTTTTATACCGTATACGGAGGATTTCAGGTCGCCGACGAACAGAACGCTGCGGACATAGAGATCGATACTGTATATTTCATGAAAATGTTTGATGATAAAGGAATTGAGATCGGAAAAGGTATTATGGCTGACCCGTGGATACTGAAAGACAATACCGCGTATCAGATGAGAATTAAACTGAAGAATACTTCGGAAAAGGATTACAACGGCGAGATCGCAGCGGTTCTTCTCTACGGCGGAAGTGAATATTGGGTAAAAAGATGGAAGATAGCAATGCCGGCTCAAAAAGACGGAATTTACTACTTCGACTTTACCGCAACGGACCTGAAACCATTTTCAACGCAATTGATGTACGGTATGCGGATAAACGTGCTTGTCCCGACCGAAGAAGAACAGTGGCTGCATATTACGGGATATAAAAATCCTGTCGTTTTTATTGGAGCTGAAAATTATAAAAAATGGAAAGAATCGAACGATAAACGGTTCAACAATATGAAAAAAAGGGCAGAAAGATTCTAAGTGATCCGGCAGTTCTTTCAAACGTGCACTTGATCTGAGAAACGCTTTTACTTTTTTCCTGACCTGTTAAAACCGTCACGTAATTATGTTTTGTGATTTTGTAATTGCATTATAAAACCCTCTGAAGTAAGATACTTAAAAAGGAAGGTCATGATGAAGCGTATTACTCTGATAATAGCCATGGTTTGTTTCACGGCTGTTATCATTTTTATATTATTAAAATGCACGATGAGCGAATTACGAAAATTTGCCGCCGACGTAAATAACGGGAAGGTCACCCATGATTTTCGCGTGTCGGCCCCGACGATTCAAAAGACCAATAGATTAGTTATTCTCTCGACCACGCAAAATGCAGAACATACAACGACATATGAAAAAGATTTCTGGGGGTTAAAATTACCGACCATAGAAGTGCATTCAAGTTTTCCGGTAACGTTCAATTATTATCTCGATCTTACCGAGGACTGGCGTTTTGAATATAGCGATAACGTATTGACGGTGTATGCTCCGCAGATCAGATTCCTTGAACCTTCGATCGATGTGTCGAAACTTGTGTTGCGCAGCAAAAACAGTATCCTTCGCTTTGACGAAGAAGAATTGAAAACGATGCATATGAAGGGTCTTATGACGTTCTCGAAGATCACCGCATTCAACAATATCAACAATATCTATGACGCTGCTCGGATATCCACCGCAGATTTTGTAAAAAATTGGGTCTTTGAACGTTTTATAACCCGTGAATATGAGCAGAAGGAATTTGAAAAGACGGTCACGGTCAAAGTTCATTTCGAACGTGAGGAACTTAAAAAGGAGATCGAACCATGAAAAGCTTTTTTGTTTTTCTGATCGGGGCGTGTGCCTTTATGTATCTTCTTAATCTATCGTTCGGCGTTGTGGAACTTCCGGATAACTTACCCATCATCGGTAATATCGACGAAGCAGTTGCGGCAGGATTACTGATAAACAGCATG
>CAZIJP010000133.1:0-7252 GCA_964539615.1 uncultured bacterium | reverse complement strand
TTTACGCGGTGGCAGCTGGGACGACGATGCCTCCGAAGCGAGCGTTGACTCTCGCATCGCTGGCGGCACGTCTTACCAGGGCAACTTTATAGGGTTCCGGGTTGTTCGTAAATAAACACTGAAATAAAATGTGATCAAAGCGAGCATCGGTCATCCGAAAGGAGCCGGTGCTTTTTTATTTCAGTGATAACAGTAAATTGATTCAAGCAGTAAATATAGGTTAAAAAAATATTGATCTCATAGCAACTGGAAAAAAGATTGAAGTGGACCTTCCATTCTATTCTCTTGACACTGATTTTATCTCATGCTAGCTTCATTTATTGGCGTTGCGCGCACGGTTGAGAATTAATTAAATAGCGCGATGATGCTTTTAGGGTTTAGGCAAAGGCATAGGTTTAAAAGGGGGTTGGAACATGAAAGTGATTTTCGCACTCGTATTGATGGTCACGCTGACCATGGTTTCCTGCGGTAAAGGTAAGACAACGAATGATACGGCAACAGAGACTACTACAACGGACACTGTTACTACTCAAATATCAGATTCTCCGTATTTCGGCTGGTTCAAAGGCAAGACGGAATTCAGCTTCAAAACTGTTTCTAATGTAGACGCAAAAATGGGTAATTTGAAGATCACTTCCGTGACCACCGGTTTATATTACACGAAGAACGGTATGGAAGCATTGAAAGAGACCATCAAATCAAATATGGGCGGTATGACCATTCCTGATAAGACACTCATCTATATCACATCCAAAGATGCAAACTATGTGATCGATCCGGAAGCAAAAAAGTATTTTACCGAAGCAGGCGATATGCAGGCTGTGAACTATTCAAAAGTTTGGCAGTTCACACGGAAATCAACCGACAGCTATGAAGGCATTTCTACCAACTCTTCTGCAAAGAAAGAAACAAAAAAGATCAACGGACTTGATGCTGAATGCTATACCGTGCAAGGCGTTCTTTTTGCATTTGACAGCGATCACAAGCTCCTGCAATACGGCGCTGACCTTTCCGGCACTAAAGTTGTTATCAACTTCAGCGATTACTCGGATAAGAACGTTGACGAATCAGTATTCAAGATGATCGATGAGATAAAAAAAGACGGATGGCAGAAGGTCAATTCTCCGTCTGAATTCAAATAAGATAGTACGTATCCAGACCATTGCAAAGAGGCGGAACATCGTTCTGCCTCTTTTTTTAACATTCAATTGTTTTTGTGTTTCACAAATCTTATGGTTTGTCATTTCGAGGAGTGTTTCACGACGAGAGATCTGTCGTGTAACCACGATCTCTTGAGACGGATTACAGCAGATCCCTCGATAAACTTGGGATGACAATCTCATTAAGGGATGACATAAGGCTGTCATTTCGAGGAGAGTTTCACGACGAGAAATCTTTCGTGTTATCACGATCATGATATGAATTATAATGTGCGTTCACGTATAAAAAAACCTCCCGAATTTCCGGGAGGTTTCAATAGATTCAAAAAAAAGATTGCTCTATTTATCTAGCATCATTATCAGCACTTCAGAATATCTTGTTCGATCTTTTTTGCTTTATCCGTACCGACGAACATCACTAATGCTTTGGAAATATTTTGAGCCAGTTCCGGCAGGTCTCGCGGGGAAATAGCTTCAATTTGAATCCCGAGATGTTTGCATTGGCCTTTTAAGCTGGATTCGGCCATCATTTTGCCGATACCCGGCGTGAGAAGAGCAATGATCTTATCTGCTGTGGTCATACTTTACCTCCATCAGCAGGAGCTACTATTTTACGCTGATAAAGCGCTCCTACAGCAAAGAGGATATATGCGAAATTCCATGTCATATCAAGAATGCCCCCTGAGCTATACGAACTTGACCAACTCATATATGCATAGATCAGATCGCCTGCAGCAAGCAGAATAAATCCTAGCGCAATAAGTTGCCATGGTCTTGAAAATAAACCGGCTCCGAATAAGCTCATAACGTAGACAAGAATGATCGCAGGAATGAGGACGATCATATCTGCCAGAGGGTAGAAAAAGTAAACAAGTTTTGCTAAAAATGAAGTTTCCGTATCATTTACTATCGGTATGAAAACAAATTTGACCATCACCAGCACCACTATCAGCATAGCGGTAAATGCCGGTATCAATACCGGTTTCCATTTTCCGAAGGGCATTCCACTTTTTTTGAAATTATTTAAAAACATGAACATGCTTAACCCTATTGGTATATAGGCCAATATATAAAAGATATCCGGTGCTGAAGGAAACATTTCATCCATATTGAGTTTTACGATAGATTCCATGACAGCATACATTGTATCCGCAATGAAAAAGAAAAATATGCCGGTCATTAGCAGTATCCATGAGCGTTTTGCACTATCCATCACTTTAAAAGCATTAACGGCAGATACCATGCCGATAATTGCAAAAAGCCCGCAAACCGACGTGTAAAAACTGCCGAATAAGTTTCCGAATTCTTCTCCGCCCGGTTGAAAGAAATACATTATCAAATTGATGCACACGAGCAAGGCGCCGATCATCCAACCTGTCATAAGCTTCATAATGTCTCCTTTATGATTATTTGAGTAGTATAAAATGATTCTATGGTTTATGCAAGATGTAAATGAATTTGTTGTGAAAAAAACCTTATCTTTTTTAACATATTTCTATTGCCTTTAAACCGCCTTTCGCCTACTATAATGAGCGGTATGGCTAAAGAATATGAAATTTTTATACGTATAGACCTGACGTATGTGGCGTTCGTAAAAGGCATCATCGAGGCTGCCGACGGTTTGGCATTTATGCGGGTCGAGAACAAAGAAAAACGCATCGTGCGTTTTATTACAACCGAGGATTTTCACGGCAGATTAAAGAACATGCTTCGGGCGCTCCGCAGGAAGATCCCGTTTGAATTTGTCGACCGTAGCGAGGTATATGATGAATAACGGTCTTTTTATAACATTTGAGGGCGGCGAAGGCACCGGAAAGACCACGCAGATAGATCGTCTGGCAGGTTTCTTGCGTTCGCACGGCAAGACGGTGGTCACGACGCGTGAACCGGGCGGCTGTGCGTTGTCTGAGCGTATACGCGATCTTGTGCTTGACCCGGCATGCCACGGCATCATCACCGCAAAGACGGAATTATTTCTCTATATGGCCGCACGTACTCAGCATTTTGAGCAGGTCATCAAACCTGCGTTAGATGCCGGTAATATTGTGCTGTGCGATCGTTTTCTCGATGCTACGCTTGCGTATCAGGGATATGCGCGCGGACTCGGGGTTGATGAATTGTATGAAATGAACGTATGGGCGCTTGACGGAAGGTTGCCTGATAAAACGTTTTTATTCCTTTTGGATACGGCCGAAGGTCTTCGCCGCGAGCGTGTGCATGACCGGTTTCATTTTGAATCGCTGTCATTTCACGAAAAAGTGCGTGACGGATACATTGCCGTGGCCGAAAAATTCCCCGATCGGATCACAATGATCGCTATTGACGGGCGTAATGCCGATGAAGTGTATGCAATGGTGAGAAAAGAGATAGAACCGCTACTATGAAAGATTATCGTCAATTCTTTTCTTCGATCGTTGAGCGCGGTGCGATGGCGCAAAGCATCATCTTATTGTCGTATTCGCGGGCACGTGCCTGGGAATACGCAGAATTCATAGCGCAACAACTGTTGTGCGATACTGATGCCTGCAATAAACGCGTCATTGACGGGATCCATCCCGATATCCATGTCGTGCGTGAAGGCGAAAAAGGCGGCTTGAAAGTGGATGACATCCGCTCAGGCTGCGACTTCGTGATGCAGACGCCGTATGAACAAAAACGCCGCGTGCTCATTATTGACCGTGCCGATCTGTTGTCGTCGCAGGAAGAGGCTGCAAATGCGCTTTTAAAAACGCTCGAGGAACCGCCTCAGCGTGCCACGATAATACTCATTACCGCAGAGAACGAATCGTTGCTGCCCACGATACGGTCGCGGTGTCAGACCTTTCGTATTTACGAAGAAGATTATTCGACCTATGCGGCAGCTTTACGGAATAGTATTCCGGATGCTGTCGATGAAGAGATCAGATATTTTTTTGAACGTACCGATATTTTACCGGAAGAGATCGATCTTGAAACCTTCCGCGAAGCGAAAAAAGCGTTTGAGCAATTTATTGTCTCCCGTCCATCCACGGTCGCTGTTTGTGATTTCGCCGATGAAGCGGGCGGCAATTCAGAGTTGATGATATCGTTTTTATACACATGGTGCAGAGACAAGATAGCTGCGTCTGAAAATGCCGTCTCAAGGCCTTTGTTGTGGCCCGGCGTTCTTACAGATAAAAACCTTGTCAACAGTGAAAAATTGCTTATAATCATGGAAAAGATAGCTGACTGGCAGAGAGAACGGCGCAGGAACATCAATAAAAAATATATTCTGCTTTCATTAATGCTGGAATATTTCGAGGAGTGATCTCATGATAGAGGTAGTAGGGGTTTCTTTTTCACGAGCCGGTAAGATGTATTATTTCAAACCGCCCACGGAGCCGATCGTTCTCGGCGATCATGTACTTGCCGACACCGAAAAAGGGCTTATCGTAGCGCGTGTCGTACAGCCTCCCAAAACGGTGCCGCTTGAACAAGTCGTGCTCCCGTTGAAAGATATCATCCGCAAGATGACCGAAGATGATTGGGAACAGCTTAAAAAATTGTCTCGCGAAGAAGAAGAAGCGATTCGCGTATGTAATGAACAGGTAGAGCTCAATGCCTTAAAAATGAAAATAATCGGCGCGCAATATGCATTTGATAAAGCATATCTCATGTTCTTTTTCTCGGCGGACGGGCGTATCGATTTTCGTAAGCTCGTTAAAGATCTGGCGAAGATATTCCGCACCCGTATAGAATTGCGGCAGATCGGCGTTCGCGATGTTGCAAAAATGCTCGGCGGACTCGGTACCTGCGGCAGGGAATTGTGTTGTAAAACATGGCTGAGAGAATTCGACAGCATCTCAATAAAAATGTCAAAAGCGCAATATTTATCGATAAACCCGAACAAGATGTCCGGACTGTGCGGTCGTCTGATGTGCTGCCTGCGTTATGAGGAAGGCATGTATGAGGACCTGGCAAATGAGTTTCCCGATATCGATGCACGCGTGGCCACCCCGAACGGCGACGGCATCGTGAAAAATATCAACGTGTTCACCAAGCAGGTCTTTGTGCTGCTCGACAGCGGCGCAGAAGAATTGCTTGAACTAGCCGATGTGAAGGTCACCGCTTCCGAAGGAGCTCAGAAAATAAATGAGATCATTGAGGTGAAGGAGAAGGAGGATGTTCAGAATGAACACCAATAAACCATACTATTTAACAACTCCGTTATATTACGTCAATTCAAAGCCTCATGTAGGCACAGCATACACGACCGTCATTGCCGATTGTTTGTCACGTTATAAACGCATGTCGGGATTCGACGTGTTCTTTTTGACCGGCACCGACGAGCACGGTATGAAAATATATGAGACCGCACAAAAGCAAAACAGAAATGTGCAAGAGTTGGTCGATGAAACGGCGAATGCATTCAAGGCCGTATGGGAAAAACTGGAGATCCGGTATGATTATTTTATACGGACGACCGACCCCGACCATGAGGCATCCGTGCGTTCTTTCTTTAAAAATCTTATGGACAAAGGCGATATCTATAAAGGCACGTATGAGGGCTGGTATTGTGTGCCCGATGAAAAATTCGTGCTTGAAAAAGAAATGGGCGACAACAACAGCTGCCCGGATTGCGGCCGTCCGTTGACGCGTTTGACCGAGGAGAATTACTTTTTTAAACTTTCCAAATATCAGGATGCGCTGATCGCACATTATGAAGCCAATCCCGGGTTTGTACAACCTGATTTCAGACGTAACGAAATGTATGCCCGTTTGAAAAACGACAAACTGATGGACCTCAGCATCAGCCGCAACAAAAACGTCATGCCGTGGGGAATACCGATGCCCGGCGATGAGAACCACGTCATATACGTATGGTTCGACGCATTATTGAACTACATCACCGCTCTCGGTTACGGAAAGGCCGATACCGCGAAATTTGATAAATATTGGCCTGCGAACGTTCATTTGATCGCAAAAGAGATCAACTGGTTTCATTCTATCATCTGGCCAGCTATGCTGATGGCTGCAGGCATTCCTTTGCCGAAACTTGTTTTTGCTCACGGTTGGCTGACAGTGAACGGAGAGAAAATATCTAAATCGATGGGCAATGCCATCGATCCGCTGAAGATCTGTGAAGAATATTCAATTGACGCATTCAAATACTATATGCTCCGCGACATCAAATTCGGTAAGGATGGGGATTTCTCACATGAGAATCTACGCAAACGCATCAATTACGACCTTGCCAACGACCTTGGTAATCTCGTGAGCCGTTCTCTGCAGATGGTCACGAAATATTTTAACGGCGTTGTTCCCGCTCCGGGAAAACGCGAGGGCGTCGACAACGACCTTATCACCATGGCTGAAGCCGTGTATCCGGGCGTTGATAAGCTGATTGATACGTTTGATTTTACCGAGGCGCTGGAAGTGATCTGGACCTTCATCCGCCGTACCAACAAATATATCGATGAGAACGAACCGTGGAAATTGGAAAAGACCGGCGAGAAGGAACGGTTAGGCACCGTAATGTTCAACCTTTGCGAATCCATTCGTTTTACTGCCGTGCTCATTGCGCCGTTTATGGAACATACATCGCGCAGGATATTTGCTCAACTCGGCTGTGATGCTGATGCAGAGCTCAAAAAAGGATTCGGGTCGCTGTCATGGGGCGGTTTGAAGGCCGGTACCGTGATCAACCGCGGCGACAACCTGTTCCCGCGCCTTGAAGAGCCCGAAGCAAAAGAAACACCGAAACCTGTCGAGCAGCCGAAAAAAGCGGAACCTCCCAAAGAGGTTGTGCCTGGCGTTATCACCATTGACGATTTTGTGAAAGTGACCTTGCGTGTGGCCGAGATCCTGAATGTGGAAGAGATCGAAGGCGCCGATAAACTGTATAAACTTACTGTTACTCTCGGTGATGAGACCCGCACGATTTGCGCCGGTATCAAACCGTATTATGCTAAAGAGGAGTTGCTCAATAAACGCGTCGTCGTGGTGGCCAATCTTGCCCCGCGCAAACTGAAGGGCATCGAATCACACGGCATGCTTCTTGCCGCGTCAAATGAGAACGGCTTATCGATACTTACGTTGCAGCGTGATGTGCCGGGTATTGTGGGCGCTATCGT